>DASTNM010000575.1:0-5680 GCA_035762745.1 Candidatus Polarisedimenticolia bacterium | reverse complement strand
GCAGCGCCAGGCCCGACTCCTCGCCCCGGGCTCCTCGGAACAGGACTCGCACCGCGCCGCGCTGCGGCTCGACGATCAGGGTGCGGGCCCCGCGGTGGATCGCCTCCGCTCCCAGGGCGCGCAGCCAGTCCGCGGCGGGGGCCTCGGAACGCACCACCTCGGGGCGAAGCGGGCGAATCCCGCGCCGCCGGTCCGAGAGGATGAAGAGGTTGTCACCGGACGCGCGGCAGAGGACTCCGGGCTCGACTTCATATGGATAGAAGCGCTCGAGCGCCTCGGCGATGAGCGACGGCGGGCAGACGATGGGATCGACTTTGAAACCGGTCAGCTCCTCGATGGCGGGGATCAGCCGCGGGCTGTCGGCCGTGGCGACCGCGAGCGCCAGCGCTCCATCCTCGACCCGGATCGGGACCATGTTGTAGAAGCGGGCCAGCCGGGCCGGCATGAGATCGACGGCCGGGCCGCTGCGCAGCACCTCGAGCAGGTCGGGCGAGAGGGCGGTGAAGTGCTCCTGGAGAAAGAGATACAACGCGGCCGGGGTCACCTGCCCGAGGCGCAGCAGCAGGTAGCCCAGCCGCCCGCCCCGCAGACGCTGTTCCTCGATCCCCGCAGCCAGTCCCCGGCGGGTCACGATCCCCGCCTCGAGGAGCATCTCCCCGAGGAGCCGCCGATCGTCCGCAGAGGATCGCCTCTCGATCACTTCAGTCGGCCTCCTTCAGGATCCACGGGCTCAGCCCCAGCCGGGAGCGCAGGCGCCGCGCCATCGCCTCCGCCGCCGCGCGCTCGCGATAGGGGCCGAGACGCACCCGGTAGATGGGAACGCGTCCCGCGCGCCCTTCGCTCAGGACGGCCGGCAAGCCGCGGGCGGCGAGCCGGTCCCGCAGGCGACCCGCGGCCCCGGCGTCCTTGGTGGCCAGGGCCTGCACGATCCAGGCGCCCGCGGAATCGGCCGGAGGCTCGCCTGTCGCGCGAGCCGCTCCCGGCGGCGTCCCCTCGAGCGCCGCGCCCCCCGCGACCGGATGCGAGTCGCCCAAGGTCTTGTAGAAGCTGAGATCGGAGGCAGGCGCGGTCGGCGCTGTCGAGGCCCCCACGAGATCCCCGTTCACCGCCGCGGGGCGCGCCGCCGCTCCGGTGCCCGGAGGCCGTGTCCCATGTCTCACCTGGCCCGCCCAGCGGGACGCCGCGAGCAGGAGCAGCGAAACCGCCAGGACGGAAAGGACCAGGGAGCGCAGGCGCCCTGCCCGGCTCACCGGGCGATACCCGCCGTCTGAGGAGCCTGCTCCTCGCCCGGAACCGACACTCCGATCGAGTTCTTGCCCGAAACCTTGATTCGCTGCATCGCCCTGTCGGCGCACTTGATGAGGGCGAGGCTGGTCCGGGCGTGGTCGGGATACGAGGCGATCCCGAACGAGGCGGTGAGCGTCATGCCCGGCGTGTCGTCGACCAGGAAGGGACGACTCCCGACGGCGACCCGCAGGCGCTCGGCGAGCTCGCGCGCCCCCCGCAGATCGGTCTCGGGAAGGACGACGCAGAACTCGTCCCCGCCGTAGCGGAACAGCTTGTCGCTGCCCCGGATCTCCTTCACCAGACGGCGCGAGATCTCACGCAGGGCCTTGCTCCCCATGGCGTGGCCGTAGCGGTTGTTGATCTCCTTGAGATTGTCCATGTCGAGAAAGATGAGCGACAGCGAGGTGGTGTAGCGATGCGCGCGGTAGACCTCCTCGCTCAGGAAGCGGTCGAAGTACCGGCGATTGTAAGACTCGGTCTGGTCGTCCTTGATGACCAGCTCCTTGTAGCGCTCCACCAGGATGGCGTTGAACAGCGCCGGCAGCAGCTCCGGCACCAGTCGCCCCACACGCTCCACGTCGTCCGGCGGGATCACCTGGCGCTCGCGCGCCAGAAGCAGCATGCCGAGCAAGGCCCCGGCTCCCGGCAGCGGCACCGCCAGGATCTGCTCGATCGACAGCCGCCGCAATGCCTCCGGGGCCTGCGTGATCGTCGGGCTCCAGTTGGAGGCCGGCGCCCCGGGGCCACGCAGCTCCGCCAGGTCGAGCGACACGATCCCCTTGCGCCGGGGATCGTCGGGAGGGATGTGGCTGGCGCGCAGCTGGAAGGTGTCCTGCTCGCCGTCGTAGAGGTAGAGAAAGGCGGCGCTGGCGCCGCCGAACTCCAGGGAGGCGGCGACGAACGCCTCGGCGACGGCGTTGAGGTCGAGCTGGCGGGCCACCCCGAGCGCGGCGCGGGCGATCTTGAGATCTTCGGCGAGCCGTTCCGGATCGCTCATCTCGGAGTCCCCGGCGGAGCCGGCGCCCGGGGGTCGCCCGGGCGTCGCGGACCGCCCGTCAGCTCAACCGCTTCTTGAGTCCGTCGAAGATGTCGATCGGCACCGGGAAGATGATGGTGGAGTTCTTCTCGGTGGCGATCTCGGTCTGTGTCTGTAGATAGCGCAGCTGCAGCGTGGTGGCGTTGACGGAGATGACATCGGCCGCCTTCGCCAGCTGCGCCGAGGCCAGGAACTCCCCCTCCGCGTGGATGATCTTGGCCCGCTTCTCGCGCTCCGCCTCGGCCTGCTTCGCGATGGCGCGCTGCATCTCGGTCGGCAGGTCGACGTGCTTGACCTCGACCATCGACACCTTCACGCCCCAGGGATCCGTGTGCCGGTCGAGGATCTGCTGCAGCTGCATGTTGAGCTTGTCGCGCTGGCTCAGCAGATCGTCCAGCTCCACCTGGCCCAGCACCGAGCGCAGGGTCGTCTGGGCGAGCTGCGAGGTGGCGTAGTGGAACTGCTCGACCTCGACGATGGCCCGGCGCGGGTCCATCACCCGGTAGTAGATGACCGCGTTGACCTTGACCGAGACGTTGTCGCGCGTGATGACGTCCTGCGCCGGGACGTCGTGCACCACGGTGCGCAGCGAGACCCGGACCATGCGATCGATCGGGAACCAGATCAGGACCAGGCCCGGCCCCTTGGCGTCCCCCAGGAGACGCCCCAGGCGGAAGACCACGGCGCGCTCGTACTCGTTGAGGATCTTCAGGCTCGAGAAGACCCAGAAAGCGATCAGGACCGCGATGAAGACGACGCCCGGCCCCATCCCGAATGGATACATGCTGCCTCCCCTAGTGAACGGCCTCGACGTCCAACATCATGTCACGCACCCGGACCACGCGCACCTGGCTCCCCTTCGTGATCGGGGAGGCGGCACGCGCGTTCCAGTACTCCCCGTGCACGAAGATCTTCCCCTCGGGGTCGAGATCGGTCATGGCCGTGCCCACCTCGGACAAAAGCCCCACCGTGCCCGTCGTCGGCCGCCTCCGCCAGGCGCGCACGACCAGGGTCGTCAGGATCCCCATGATGACGGCCGCCGACCCGCCGATCCCCAGGATCGCCCCGCGCGCCACCCCCAGGTCGCCGACCGCCTGGGGGGTCTTGAACAGCATCAGCGATCCGACCACGAGGCAGAGGATGCCTCCGATGGTCAGCGTGCCGTAGCTCGGAACCTTGAGCTCGAGCAGGAACATCACGATGCCGAGGATGACGAACGAGACGCCGACCCAGTTGACCGGAAGCATCTGGGTGCTGAGGGCGAAGAGCAGGATGCAGACACCGCCGACGAGCCCTGGCGCGATCAATCCCGGGTGGGTGAACTCGACGTACAGCCCGATGATGCCGATGAACAGCAGGAAGGCCGCCAGCGTCGGGTTGGCGAGCATGCTCAGGAAGCGCTCCCGGCCGGTCATATCGAGCGAGACCAGCCGCACGCGCGCCAGGTGGAGCGTCTCGTGGCGGCCGTCGAAGCGCCTGATGGTGCGGCCGTCCAGCAGCTTGAGGATCTCCGTCTCGTCGTGCGCGATGAAGTCGATCAGACCGAGCTTGAGGGCTTCCTGCTCGGTGAACGAGCTGCTCTTGCGCACCGCATCCTCGGCGGCGCGGGCGTTGCGCCCCCGGTTCGTCGCCAGTGTGCGGGCGTATGCCGCGGCGTCGTTCTCGATCTTCGCCATCATCGGCGAATCCTTCGGAATCTCGCCCATCACCGCCACCGGATGGGCGGCTCCCATGCGCGTCCCCGGCGCCATGACCGCCACGTCGGCGGAAATCGTCAGGAAGAAGCCGGCGGAGGCGGCCTTGCTGCCGTTCACGAAGACCACGACCGGCACGTGCGACGAGGTGATGGAGTGGATCATCTCCTCCATCGAGGTCGACAGGCCGCCGGGGGTGTCGAGGTCGATGATCAGGAGCGCGGCGCGCGCGTCGTTCGCCTTGTCGATCGCCTCCTTGAGAAAGCGCGCCGAGATCGGGTGGATGATGTCGTCCAGCGTGATGGTGTAGACGGCCTCGCCGGGCGGCGCTTCGGGGGCCGCCGCGAGGAGCAGGAGGGCCGCGAGGGACGCCAAGGCATACACGAGGGCGCGCCGCGTCCTGCGCCTCATGCGCCGACCGGCCCGAGGAGCGTTCGCAGGCGATCCACTCCGGCGCGGATGCGCTCCGGGGCGAGCGCGTAGGAGAGACGAAGGTAGCCGGGAACGCCGAACGCCTCCCCCGGGACGGCGGCCACTCCGATCTCGCTCATCAGGCGACGCGCCAGCTCGGTGGAGGTGGCGCAGCCGAGACGGCGCATGGCGCCGGTCACGTTCGGGAAGAGATAGAAAGCGCCCGGCGGGCTGGCGCAGGCGACGCCGCGGAGGCCATTCAGGGCCGGGACCAGCTCGTCGCGCCGCCGCCGGTACTCCTCGCGCATTCTCGCGACCGAGTCCTGCGGCCCGCGCAGCGCTTCGACCGCCGCCGCCTGCGATATCGAGGCGGTGTGGGTGGCGTCGTGCGACTGGATCTTGCGCAGGGCCTCGATGATCGGCTTCGGTCCGAGGGCATAGCCGACGCGCCAGCCGGTCATGGCATAGGTCTTCGACAGGGAGTTGACCAGCAGCAGCCGATCGCGACAGCGCGCCGCCTGGGCCGCGAACGACGCGAAGGTCCCGGGGCCGTAATGAAAGCAGTCGTAGGTCTCGTCCGAGATCAGAAGCGCCCCGGTGCGCTCCGCGAAGGACGCCAGCCGCTCCACCTCGTCGGACGGGATCACGGCGCCCGATGGGTTGCAGGGCGAGTTGACGATGATCGCCTTGAGGCGCCCGGCGTGCTCTTCGAGGTCTCGGACCCGTGGAATGAACCCGTCCTCCTCGCGCGTCGGGACGAGGACCGGCTCGGCGCCGCACAGGCGCACCTGCTCAGGGAACGACACCCAGTACGGGGCGAAGATCGCCACCCGGTCCCCCGGCTCGAACAGAGCCAGCGACAGCAGGAACAGCACGTTCTTCCCGCCGACCCCGGTGATCACCTCGTCCTCGCTCCACTCGGCGCCGCAGCGCTCCCGGTAGCGCGCCGCGATGGCGCGGCGCAGCTCCAGGATGCCGGAGGTGTCGGTGTAGTGGGACCGGTTGTCGCCGATCGCCTCCACGGCGGCCCGCTTGATGTTCTCCGGCGTGTCGAAATCCGGCTCGCCGGGGCCGAAATCGATGACGTCGACGCCGCGCGAGCGCAGCGCCTTCGCTTCCATCATGACCGCCAGGGTCGGGGAGATCCCGACCGCCGCAAGCCGCTTCGCGAGCAGTGCCTCGATCTTCATCAGCCTCGGCTCTCCAGGGCGGCGTAGCGCGCCACGAGACGCGTCACGACCTCGGACGGCAC
>DASTNM010000574.1:0-2309 GCA_035762745.1 Candidatus Polarisedimenticolia bacterium | reverse complement strand
TTCAGGACCTCCCGGACCTCCTTGAGAACCAGCTCGCGCCGCTCCCGGTAGTCCCGCTGCCGGTCGTCCGGGCTGCGGAAGCCGAGGGAGCGCTGCTTCTGGATCAGGTGCGAGCCGATGTTCGAGGTCATGACGATGAGGCCGTTCTTGATGTCGATGGTGTCGCCGAAGGCGTCGGTCAGCTGCCCGTCCTCCATGACCTGGAGGAGGATGTTCAGGACGTCGGGGTGGGCCTTCTCGATCTCGTCGAGCAGGACGACGCTGTAAGGCTTCCTCTTGAGCCGCTCGGTCAGTTGCCCACCCTCCTCGTAGCCGACGTAGCCGGGGGGGGAGCCGATCATCTTGGCGATGGCGTGCTTTTCCATGTATTCCGACATGTCGAAGCGGATCAGGGCCTTCTCGTTGCCGAACAGGAACTCGGCGAGCCCTTTCGCGACCTCGGTCTTTCCGACGCCGGTGGGGCCGAGGAAGATGAATGAGCCGACCGGACGCAGAGGGTTCTTCAACCCGGCGCGCGAGCGGCGGATGGCGCGCGACAGGGCGCGCACCGCCTCGTCCTGCCCGATGATGCGCTGGTGCAGCGCCTCCTCCATCCCCAGCAACCGCTCGGCCTCCTCCTTCTTGACCGACGAAAGCGGGATGCCCGTCCACTTGGAGATGACCTCCTCGACGTCCTCCCGGGTCACCTCCAGGACCATGCGGCGCTCCTCCTCCTCGCGCACCTTGAACTCGTCGTACTTGCGCCGCAGCGCGATCTCCTCGTCGTGGTGCCGCACCGCTTTCTCGAAGTCCTTGCGAAAGAGGTAGTTCTTCATGCTGCTGACGGCACGCTCGATCTCCTTTTCCACGTCGCGGATCTCTCGGTAGTTCATGCGCCGGCGCAGCTTGACCCGCGCCCCCGCCTCGTCGATGACGTCGATCGCCTTGTCCGGCAGGAAGCGGTCTGTGATGTAGCGGTTCGACATCATCACCGAGAAGCGTAGGGCGTCCTCGGTGTAATGCACCTGGTGGAACTTCTCGTAGCGCTCCGCGACGCCGCGCAGGATGTCGAGGGTCTCCTCCTCGCTCGGAGGATGCAGGCGAATCGGCTGGAAGCGGCGCACCAGGGCGCGATCCTTCTCGATGTACCGATGGTAGTCTTTCGGGGTCGTCGCTCCGATGCACTGCACCTCGCCGCGGGACAGCGCCGGCTTGATGATGCTGGCGGCGTCGAGCGAGCCCTCGGCCGAGCCCGCCCCGATCAGTGAGTGGATCTCGTCGATGAAGATGATGACGTCTTCGTTGCCGATGATCTCCGCGATGATCCCCTTCAGGCGCTCCTCGAACTGTCCGCGATACTTGGTCCCGGCGACGATCAGGCAGAGGTCGAGGGCCAGGATGCGCTTGCGGGACAGCGAGACGGGGACGTGGCCGTCGGCGATCCGCTGCGCCAGCCCCTCGACGAGGGCCGTCTTCCCGACCCCGGGCTCGCCGAGCAGGACGATGTTGTTCTTGCGCCGGCGCGACAGGACCTGGATCATCCGCTGCAGCTCGTTCTCGCGCCCGATCAGGGGATCGAAGACCTGGCGGCTGGCCATGTCGGACAGGTCTCTGGAGAACTCGTTCAGGAATGGGGTCTCCTTCACCTTCTTGGGGAGGGCCCGCTGCTTCCAGACGGCCACCGTGTCCTCGCGCAGGGCGTACAGCCGCATCCCTTTCTCGGCCAGGATGCGGCCCGCCGCGGAGTCCTCGACCCGGAGCAGGCCGAGCAGGATGTGCTCGTCGCTGACATAGGGATGCAGGAGGCGCTCGGCCTCCTCCTCGGCGCAGGCGAGGATCTTCTTGGTCTCTTCGCTGAACGGGATTTCGATCGGGGCCGCCTGCTTCTCACCGCTGGGTCCGCGCGCCTCCAGCTCGGCGCGCAGCAGTTCGAGGTTGACGCTGCTGCGGGCGAAGAGGTCGCGAACCAGCTCGTCCCCTTCCTTGATCAGCCCCAGGAGCAGGTGCTCCGAACCGATCACCTTGCTCCCCATCTGGCTGGCTTCGTAACGCGCCAGGAAGAGGACCTTCTTGGCCTTCTCCGTATACTTCTCGAACATCAGGCCCTGCCCGATCGACTCTCGTGCTGTTGTGTCGCTCTGAGCATCAGCGAGGAACCGGCGTGGTCCCGGCCGCAGTATTGTAACGGGTGCCCGCCGAGCCCGTCAAGGAACCGTGCTCCATGCGCAACGTGCGGCTGCAGGAGGCCGCGAGCCGCTCGCTGTGCGTGACCAGGATGGTGGTCATGCCACGCCGGCGGTGCAGGTCGAGGAACAGGGCGAAGACCGCCT
>DASTNM010000573.1:0-6010 GCA_035762745.1 Candidatus Polarisedimenticolia bacterium | reverse complement strand
CTGGTTCACCTTGGCGATGATCGGCGAGTGCAGGACATCGAACACCAGCTCGACGCGCCGCCTGGTGCTCGGGTCGGACGGCTGCGCGTAGCTGTCACAGGTCAGGGCGTTCGAGGCAGGAGTCGTCTGGTCGCCGTCGCCGGTGTGCCAGATGCCGTAGACGTCGCCGGCCGCCGGGCAGGCAAGCCCGCCTTCCGAAAGGCCGGGGTGGCAGGCGGTCTGGAAGCCGCACAGCCCCTGCGTCTTGTACTCCCAGAGGGTGGGGCGGGTGAGGTTCCCCGGAGTGCTCGCCGGGTGTCGGACCGGCACCCAGCCGCCGTCGTTTCTGTCGAAATTCCAGGGCACCTTGTCGCCGGCGGAGATGCCGGCTCCGCTGGCCAGGATGCCGCGATCGACCACGCCGTTCGGAGTGACGTCCAGTTCGCCGGCGTCGAGGACGCCGTTGTCGTTGAGGTCCTCTCCCAGCGTGTTGCTGACCACCAGAGTGTTCGTCGTGCCCGCCTTGATCGCCCCCGCGACGAACATCGTGTCGAACTTGATGTCCTCGTCGGGCACCGACAGGACCAGGAACGGGTCGATGGTGTCCGGCTTGTCGATGTTGAGATTACGGCTGAGGTCGCGCACGACCCTGTCGGGCGAGCCGGCCGGGTAGTCCGTCGAGTAATGGAAGGTCTCCCGGTTGCTGTTGATGGGGTGGGTGAAGGAATAGGTCTGGCGCGCCAGCCGCACTCCGTGGTTGAGCGAGTCGAGGGTGACGATCATGATCACCTTGCGATCGGCCGGCAGCGTCGGGATCTTGGTCGGATCGACGAAAACGTGGAAGGTCACGCCGTCCGTTTGACCGCCGGGCAGACGCCCGATGTTGCGCGGCGAATCGAGCACCCTCAGAGCGGAGGCGCCGGCGGTGGAGCAGGTTCCTCCCGTACCGCAGTCGGCGTTGACGTTGCACGCCTTGTTCGGGGTCGGCCCGAGGACGCAGAACCCCGAGGGGGTCAGCGTCACCACCACGTCGCCATAGTCGTCGACCCGCGAGCGGTTCGCCAGGGCGACGCTGTAGGTCACGGTCTCACCGGCGTCGAAGGAGTCGTCATTGTCGCAGCCGTTGGCGATTTGGAACTGGTCGGCGATTGCGTTGCCGTCGGCCGTCGTGAAGAAGCCGGGGATCAGCTCTGGGGTGCAGACGATCTGCGCCTGGGCCGTCACCGGCGCCTGTCCGGCCGGGGCGTAGGTCGCCACGAGATAGGTCGCGGTGTCGGCCTCGAGGATGCCGTTGTTGGCGATCGCCGGGCCGGAGGCACGCAGAGGCAGAGGGGCCGAACGGGTGGCTCCGGAGCCGGCTCCGGAGACGGGCGAGAAGGCGACCCGCGTCTCCGTGTCGAGCGGCGTGGCCGGCGGCACGGGGATGGTCGTCCCGCGGATCACCGCGAAGGTGGTCGCGGCGCTCGATTGAGACGGGCCGGCGCCCGCCGCCGTATCGAAGATGTTGACCACCGGCGAGTCGGAGCAGGAGTAGCGGATCTTGTCGAAGCTGATGGTGCTCTTCGGGAACGTCTGCGGCCCGCCCGAGGGCGGCGTCGCGTCGGCGGCGAAGACCGGGCCCGAGACCACCAGGGCGTAAGCCTGCCCCGGCAGGTCTAGGGTGCCGTTGAGGTTCGTGTCCTCGCCGGGATCCAGCCGGCCGTTGGCCGGGTTGATGTCCTCGCTCGTCGTGACGTTGCCGGTAATCGTGATCTGGCCCGTCTTGCAGGTCTGGCCGGCGGCGCAGGTCAGAGGGTTGTTGTTGCACGGGATCGGGGCGGCCGGCGGCGGGGGGGGCGGGTCGCAGACACCGCCGACGGTGCCGCCGAAGCCGTGCTGCACGGTTACTCTCCAGAGACCGACATAGAGCTGCGAATCGTCGTTCGATCCCGGCCCGTTCGGCTCGGAGGTGATGTGGATCGCCTCCTGCGGGTTGCGCCGGTCATGCCTCTCGAGGGGCGGATTGTTGGCGGGGCGCGGCTTCGACCACTGGTCGACAACGGCGTTGTTCCGGCCGCCGTTGTAGACGTTGCCGTCGTAGAACAGGTTGTCGGCGGTCGTCCCGGTGGCCGGGCAGGCGGTACCGTCGGGCTTCGTCTCACCGGTGGTTCCAGGCCCGCCCAGGCAGCCATCCGCTCCCGGGCTCTCGAGGACCAGGTCGAGGTCGTTGATCAGCGAGCCACCCGAGAGGGCCGGAGAGGGCGGGTCGGGCCAGGCGAGAGCGATCCGCAGCTGCGCGTTGATCATCGCAATGGCCTTCCCCGTGCCGGCGGTCACGGAGGCGGAGTTCGGCCCGTTCACCCTGAACAGGTGCGAGGCCGAGGTGCGGGTGTTGTTGATCAGCGGCTCGCCGGTCGACAGGCTGTCCCAGGCCAGGAGGCCGGCCGCCGGGTGCTCGATGGTGCTGTTCGGACCGAGGCTGAAGGAGGGAGACCAGTTGGCCAGAGGGAGCACCTGCGTCAACACGGTCCGGCCGTACCCCTGCTCGCTGTTCCCCATGACGCCGACGTCGACCCCCTTGATCATGCCGAGATCCATGGCTCGGGTGCGCCGGAGGTTCCGCTCGCTGTCCTCTTGGCCGACCACGGTGACGTTGTCGCCGAAGTTCGCCGAGGCGACCAGGGCCGCCTTGACGAGCGCCCCGGACACCGTCTGCAGCCGGTTGCCGTCGGCCCGGATGCCGGTCGGGTAGAACCCCTGGGCGAAGTAGTCGCGCACGATCGCCGCGCCGCCGGTCACGTAGGCGGCGGCGAAGGAGGTCCCGAAGTTCCCCTCGTCCAGCTCGGCCTCGATCGGCGCGGCGTTGTCGTTGTCCTTGCTGCGGAAAGCGGCGACCGAGGCGACGTCGAACGAGGGGATCAGGTCGTCCGCCGGGCCGGTCAGGATCGGCGCCATGCGCAAGGACTGTCCGGTCGCGGGCCCTTTGGAAGAGTAGCGGTCGGTCCCCTCCTGGCAGTCGCCGGTGCCGAAGAAGGTGACGCAGTCAGCGACGTGGGCGCCGACCGAGACGATGTTCTTGGCGGTCGACGGAGGCTGGATCTGGATCAGTATTCCGGAGAAGTTACCGCCGAGGTTCGGATCGTCGTCGGCCGACGTGCCGTTGAAGAGGTCGGGGAGCACCGGGCGGTAGAGCGCCGGCCGGCTGTTCCCGATCAGGCCGCCGTTGTTGCCGACCGGAGAGACGATCATGAAGTCGCGGTTGTTGTACAGGAAGGTGTCGAGGTCGGCCGCCGCTTCCGGATAGGTGCCGTTCGTCGCGAGGAACTGCTGCGTCTGGAAGTTGTCGGGGAAGCCGAACGGCAGGACGGCGAGATGCAACTCGCTGCCACCGCCCAGGATCCCGGCGCAATCTCCGGTCGTGGCGGCCACGGGGGAGGGGCAGATGGCGAGCTGCAGACGGACGGCGAGCGAGCCGGGCGAGATGTTCCCGCCCCGCTCGATCAGGGAGTTCGTGGTGCAGCGCAGCGAGTCGGCGGCGTCCTGCACGATGATCCGCGCCCCGCGCGCGACGCCGTCCATGTTGGAGTTGCGCGGCTGCCCCGGGCCGCCGATCCCCGACCGCGTGGCGAAGAAGCCGAGCTGGCTCGGGAAGGCGGCGATGGCGCTGGCCACCACCGTCCCGTGGGTCCCGGCACCCGACAGCGTCGCGTCGCAGGTGTTGCCACCGTCACCGGCGCCCGCGACGTTCTGGATGGTGTGGATCTTCCGGTGGGTCGGTCCGACGAGGAAGCCGGTCGATTCCGGTTGTGTCGTGGTCTGCGAGAAGCTCGGCGTGTCGTAGCTGACCCCGTTGTCGGTGACCAGCACGAGCTGGGGTGGCACCGCATCGGTGCCGTTGTTGATCCGCCGGCCGTCGCCGTTGGTGTCGATGCCGCCGCCGTCGACCCCTGCCTGGTCGAACGGCCGGATTCCGAGACCGTCCTCGACCGAGCCCATCTGGACGGTCGGGGCATTCTTGGCGTTCAACAGCATCGTTTCCCGATCCTCGCTCACGCTGCCGACCAGCTTGAGCCGCGCGATGGCGCCTATCGATCGGTAGTCGGCCTTGACCAGAAATCCGAGGCCGTCAAGGCTGTACTTGGTGACGCTCGCGACCCCGTGCACCTGCTCGAGCTGTCTCTTCAGGGTTGCCGCGTCGCCCACCCCGTGGATCCCGTAGACCTCGAGAAGCATCAGCGGGTTGGTCGCCCGAGCCCTCTCGATCATCGGGCGCTCGCCGGTGTCGGAGGCGATCTTGCCCCAGGGCTCCACGGGCCGCGCCGCATCGATGTCCGGGCTCTTGCCGACCCGGACCAGGGCGGCGGCATCGACCCAGGCGATCACCCAGCCGTCCTTGAGGGATCCGACAATCTTTGCGCCCTCCCGCTGCACCCGCGCCACGACCGCCTCGAGCGGCTCGCGCGACGTCGCCTTGTCGCTCAACCTCAGATAATTGAGCCCCTCGGCCAACGCGCCGCGCTCCACCTTGATGAACTCCTGCGGCTTGAGCCTCAGGGCCTCCGGCACATCGACCAGGAGCGCCTCCGGCCGCGCCACGTCGAGATCACCCAGGTTGGTGGCAAGAAGACCCCGCTTCCCCTTCTCATCCAGCCGGGTGCGCAGGTACTTGTGCCCGAAGACCGCGAAGGCATCCGGCCGCGCGAAGCCAGCGGGGAGCCTCCCCTCCATCCGCTCGGCCAGACGCAGGTCGCGCTCTTCCATGGCGCGCTCCATCGTGGCGACGCTCCCGGTCCCCTCCCCCCTCGTGGACGAGGGACGCGAGGCCCAGAGCAGCATGGCCGGGCAGGCCAGAACAAGTACCAGACCAAGGGTGAACAGAAGGCGGGTGCGCTTCATGCTTCTCCTCCATCTCCTACTCGGGGGGAGTACGGTTCAGGTAGGGCGGCGACGAAGTAGCCCGGGTGAGCCGAAGGACACCCGGTGCCTCTGAGGTGTGACGAACCCGACTGTCTCTCAAAAGAGAGCGGCATGAGCGGCCCGGGAAGGAAACCCGGCTGGAGCTCCTGGCCTTATGAAGGGAGCAGCCGCAGGAGAGGTTACCCCCTCCCGACGATCTCCCCCCCGGCGGTCTGTCTTGTTGTACAGCAGTCGGCGTTCAGTTCGGCGAAACAGGTACAGTGGGGATGGCCCCACCGGGCCCCCATATACGGCTAAGGGTCGAGGGTGTCAAGAAAAAGTTATGAAAATGCCCGAGGAGCGTGTTGTTGAGAGCCCCATTGGTCAGGTAACGATGGGGGGGCTGAGGGGTCCCCAATCCTGGCGCCAGGCGAGAAGTTCTTCGTGGCGATAGGGCCTGGGCGCCAGCCCCAACGCCTGCGCCGGGGTGACGCGCGTCCTGTTGGTGATCCCGCGAGCGTAGTTCACCCACAACGCGGCCACGGCCAGGTGTCCCAGGAGCCCCTCCGGGCGCTTCGAGACACACCAGGAGCGACGCCGCAGCCGGGAGAGGAAGTGGCGGAGTCGGGCATTCGTATGGTTGATGGGGAAGAGGGGGTTGCGGTGATCCCGGCGGGCGGCGGCGTCGCGGGGGCGCCAGAGAAAGCGAGCGCCGAAGAGGCGGCGGCCCAACTGCGCGTACAGGGGCTTGCGGTCGGAGTCGAGGACCACCCGGGGGCTGTGGCCGGTCGGCAGGCGCAAGCGCTCGAGGACTGCGGCGATGGCGGCGGGCGACTGCGAGGGGCGGCGACCATGCCGCCTCTCGTGCTCGGCGCGGAGGCGCCGCTGTCGCGGAGTCATGCGTCCCTTGCGGCGCAGGGCTCCGACCGAGGTGGCGACCAGGAAGAGGGTGCGGCGGTCGATGAGGACCGGGACGGTCACCGGCTGGTAGCGGTTGGCGACGAACGACTCCAGCTCATCGAGCTGGAACGGCCCGGCGAGGGAGGCGTTGGCGAGCCGGTTGGCGTGGAAGTGGGTGGCCAGGCGGGCGAGCCACAGGACCCGGTGCTCCACGGTGCGGCGAGCGACCTGGAGAATCTGGGCGGCCTGGCGCTGG
>DASTNM010000572.1:0-3229 GCA_035762745.1 Candidatus Polarisedimenticolia bacterium | reverse complement strand
CGTCTTCGCGGCGGCCGACACCTACACGATCGACCCCGAGCACACCAACATCGGCTTCAAGGTGAAGCATTTCTTTAGCAAGGTCCCGGGCCGTTTCAACAAGTTCGAGGGGACGATGACGCTCGACCAGGCCGACCTGAGCAAGGCCACGGTCAACGTGAGCATCGACGCCGCCAGCATCGACACGAACGAGCCGGCCCGCGACAAGCACCTCCGAAGCGACGCCTTCTTCGACGTCGAGAAGAACCCCAAGATCACCTTCCAGTCGACGAAGGTCCGTCCGGCGGGTCCCAACAAGCTGCAGATCGACGGCAACCTCTCGATCCGCGGCGTCACGAAGCCGGTCACTCTCGACGTCGACGTCCTCGGCTTCGGGCCGGATGCCTGGGGCGGATACCGGGGCGGCTTCGAGGCGCACACGCAGATCAACCGGCTGGACTACGGCGTGTCCTGGAACGACGTCGTCGAGGGGGGCGGTTACATCCTCGGCAACGACGTCGAGATCACCCTCAACATCGAGGCGGTGAAGCAGAAACCGAAGCCGGCCGAGACACCAAAGAAGAGCGCCGCGTGAGGTTGCCTTCGGGGCTGCGGTCCGCGGCGGGGCCCCTCGCCGCCGCGGGCCTGCTCCTCGGCATGAGCCAGGCCGGGGGCGACTACGCCCGCAGCATCGAGACATGGCGCCATGAGCGCGAGGCCCGCCTGAAGAGCGACGATGGGTGGCTCACCGTGGCCGGCCTCTTCTGGCTCAAGGAGGGGCCGAACCGCTTCGGCAGCGCGGCGTCGAACGACATCGTCCTGCCGGCCGGGTCGGCCCCTCCCGCGGCCGGTGTTTTCGAGTTTCACGACGGTCGGGCCAGGCTCAAAGCGCTGGAGGGTGTGACGATCACCTCGAGCGGCCGGCCGGTGACGACGATGGATCTGCGCTCGGACGACCCCGGGCCGCCCGACCTGCTGGTCCTGGGCGACCTGACGATGTTCGTGATCAAGCGCGGCGATCGGTTCGCCATACGCCTGAGGGACAGGAACAACGCGGCCCGCCGGGAGTTCGCCGGCCTGCACTGGTTCCCGATCCGGGAGGAGTACCGGGTTGTGGCCTCCTTCCAGCGTTACGACCCGCCGCGTCGCATCGCGATCCCGAACATTCTCGGCCAGACGGAGCAGCTTCCGTGTCCCGGATCCGTCTCCTTCACGCTCGGCGGCCGGACCCTGACTCTCGAGCCGGTGATCGAGGAGCCGGGGGCGACCGAGCTGTTCTACATCTTCCGCGACCGGACGAGCGGCCAGGAGACCTACGGGGCCGGCCGCTTCCTCTACTCGGACATGCCGAAGGACGGCACGGTCGTCCTCGACTTCAACAAGGCCTACACCCCGCCGTGCGCGTTCACCCCCTACGCCACCTGCCCGCTGCCTCCGAAGCAGAACATCCTGGACCTCCGAATCGAGGCCGGCGAGCTGAACTACGGGCATCACTGAGGCGACGCCGACCGCGCTCCCACCCCGAACGGCGCCGGCAGGTCGCCGAAGTAGAGCAGGTCATAGTCGACCGTGGCGGAGAGCGACGCGAACCCCTCGAAGTAGCCGGCGATGCCGACGACGTTCACCAGGAAGGTGGGGTCGAGGCGGGACAGGTCGACCGACACGGCGGTCCCTGGGATCGGCGCGAACTCGACGCCGCGCGTCCGCCGGCTGGCGGTCAGCGTCAGCAGCCGGTTGGCGGCGGTGTAGCGCAGCTGGCAGAGGATCGGCTCGTCGAGAGGCAGCATCTTCTCGACCGAGGCGAAGGCGAAGTTCAGGAAGGCGTTGCCGCCCACGTTGCCGCCGGCGACGCTCGGCGTCAGGAACGGGCCGCCGAACGGCCCGACGTTCGGGAAGTAGTCGAGCTCCACGAGGTCGAACGAGTCCGACGGCCAGCCCGTCCTGTCGATTCCCGTGGTGGCGGCGTTCCACAGGCCGAAGGCGATCTGCGAAAAGCCGTCGGGATCGGCGTGCAGCCCCGCGGACCGGATCGTCAGGATCGCCCCGAAGCCGAAATCCTCGTCGAGCGACAGGACGCGGTCCAGAGGGGTCGCGATGCGACCGGCAGGAAGCGTGGTGTCGTACAGGACCCTCAGGGTCCCGTCGGGGTCGCCGGGGAAGTGCGACGGCTCGTCCCCGATCCACTTGAAGCGCGCGCCCACATTCCCTTCGGCGAAGAAGGGAACATGGCTCCTGTCTGCGAGCGGGTCGGAGGAGAAACGCTCGACCACGGCGGCGTGGGCGGGCGTCGTGACGGCGCCTGCCACCAGGGCGCCGGTGGCCAACAGCAGGGCAGGGACGGCAAGACGCTGGCGTCGAATCATGATCAGAGGCTCCTTGTGAGAATGGCGAACGAAGCAGGGGGCAGCCGGGACGGCAGGGAGGTCACCACGGCGCCGGTCTCGGCGTCGAGCACGACGATCCGGGGAGCGAAGAAGTCGTCCTCCCCGACGAGAAGGTAGCCGTCGCCGTCGGATTCGAAGGCGGCCAGCTGGTTCGGACTGGCGAACACGGTGCCGAGGACCTCGCCGGTCGTCGGGTTGAAGGCCTTGACGGAGTTGCGGTACGAGGCGTCGGAGACGACGCAGTAGCCGCGTTCGGCGGAGGTGACCGCGACCGCCGAGACGTTCCCTCCCAGGGCGTCATCGTCGACGATCAGGGTCGCGCGCCGGGTCTCCGGGTCGATGGCGTCGATACCGCCGGTCAGCGCCTGCGCCAGGCGGCCGGGGAAGATCCCCGCCAGGCCGACGTAGAGTCGGCCGGTCGCCTCCGACCAGATCAGGGATTCGAAGGGGTTCTGCCCGTCGAGATCGATCACGTCGGAGACGCGGCGCGCCACCGGGTCGATCACCAGAAGCCGGCCGGTCATGAACTGGGTGAAGGAGGCGTTGACGTCCTCCATGGTCACGTAGAGCAGGCCGCCGTGCAGGAGGGCCTGGTCGGCGCGCGGCAGACCATCGGCGTTGCGCGCGTAGGGGGTCAGGTCGATCCGATCGACCAGCGTCCCGTCCGCCAGATCGAAGATCGCCACGTCGTTGAACGGGGGCTCGTAGCGGGTGACGAAGGCCAGCTGGCCGGCATCGCCCGCCGCCGGCTCACGCGGGAGCAGGACGGCGTCGTGCGGGTTCGAGCCGTTGCCGGTCGAGTCCTCGAACGTGGTCCGGAAGGCGGCGGCGGGATCGAGGCCCTGCAGGTTGTCGAAGTCGAGACG
>DASTNM010000571.1:0-7919 GCA_035762745.1 Candidatus Polarisedimenticolia bacterium | reverse complement strand
CAAAGAATCGGCGATCGTGGCGCCGTTGCTGTGCGTCCTGAGCGAGCGACCCGCCTCCGGGGCGCCTCCAACCAGGAGGCGGCGCACCATCCTGTACGCCGGTCACGCCGGGGTCCTGGCGCTCTACCTTCTGGCACGGCTCCTGGTTCTCGGGTCACTCGGTGTGGGGGGAGCGATCCCGTTCGTCGACAACCCGGCTGCCGCCGCCGGTCCTCTGGCGGGGCGCCTCACGGCCCTCGGTGCCGTGGCGCGCTACGCCGTCCTGCTGCTCTGGCCCGCGCGCCTTTCGGCCGATTACTCGTACGACCAGATCCCGGTCGTCCGCACCCTCCTCGACCCCTGGCCCCTGGCCGGACTGGCGCTGGTGCTCCTGGTGATCGCAGGAGGCGGCTGGCTTCTGCGGCGTCGCCCGGCCTGCGGGCACGCGCTCCTCTGGATCGGTCTCAGCGCCGCGCTCACCTGCAACCTGGTGGTCTTCATCGGGACCCTGCTGGCCGATCGGCTGATGTACCTGCCGAGCGTGGGGCTGTGTCTGCTGCTCGGATGCTCCGTTGCGGCGGCCGGAGAGGTGGGCCGGAAGACGCTTGTGGCCCCCTTTGTCGGCCTCCTGCTCGTCAC
Organism: Candidatus Polarisedimenticolia bacterium; assembly: GCA_035762745.1. GTDB lineage: Bacteria > Acidobacteriota > Polarisedimenticolia > Gp22-AA2 > Gp22-AA2 > DASTNM01. The sequence goes on along the minus strand of DASTNM010000571.1, from coordinate 7,301 downwards.
CGGGGGGGCAGCGCGCACGCTCGTACGCCTCCCGGAGTGGAAGGACGACTTCGTCCTGTACCGCAGCGCGGCGCTGGTCTCACCGCGCAGCGCCCGCATTCGCTACAATCTGGGGAACGCGCACCTGCGCCGCGGGGAGTACGCGGAGGCTCTGACGCACTACCACGCGGCCCTGGCAATCTATCCCGAGTTCAATGACGCGAGGGAAAACCTCGGCATGGCGCTCCTCGAATCGGGCCGTCCCAAGGAGGCCCGCGAATTCCTATCCACCGCCTCCGCTCGCGACCCGCATGATGCGGACCTGGCCGTCAACCTCGGAAGCGCTCTCCAGGCCCTGGGGGAATTGCAGGACGCCGAGGTCGAATTCCGGCGGGCTCTGGAGATCGACCCGCGATCGTCGCGCGCCTGGAACAATCTGGGCACGATCGCCCTGCGGCACGGCGACGCCACGGCCGCGGTCGAGCGGCTCCGCCGCGCCGTCGATCTTGATCCCGAGGTCGCGATTTACCGCGTCAACCTGGGCGACGCTCTCGGTGCCGCGTCGCGCACCGAGGAGGCTGATGCGGAGTTCGAGGCGGCCTACCGCCTCGAACCGGATCTGGCCGAATCCCGCCGCGGGCTGGGCGAGGTGGCCTTGCGTCGCGGCGACCAGGCGGCCGCGGAGCGGGAGTTTCGCGCCGCCGCCTCGGCGGCACAGCCGTCGGCGCGGGCCAGCAACTTCCTGGGCTACCTGCTTGCCGCACGGGGCGAGGATCGGGAGGCCGCCGCAGCCTACGAAAAGGCGCTGGCGCTAGACCCGACCCTCTTCGATGCCCACCGCAGCCTCGGTCTCCTGTGCGCGCTCCGTCTCGGCGAGCCACGGCGGGCCGCCGAGCACCTCAAGATCTCGCTCGAATTGTCGCCTGGCCAGGAGGGGGCGGAGGGGATGCGCCGGCTGCTGCGTCAGCTCGAAATGCGGACGCAGAGGAAGCGCTGAAGGGAGGTAGCAAGAGGGGAGCCCGGGGTCTACTGGCCGGAGCCCCGATGCGCGGAACCCGCACGGGGTTTGGCGGTGGCCGGCGTCGTGGAGGTCTTCTGAAGGGCGGCCAGCTCCTCCTGGATCGTCTTCTTGAGGAAATCGAAGCTGCGTTCGTGAACGTGTTTGCCGTTCACGAACAGGGTGGGTGTCCCCATCACGCGGGCGGCGGCGCCGTCCGCCAGGTCTTTTTGCACGGCCGGCTCGTGCTGTCCGGACTGCATCGCCTTTTCGAACTCCGCCATATTGACGCCGACCTCCCTGGCCCACTTCTTGATGTTCTCCTCGTTGATCGCCTGGAAGTTCTGGAACAACTTGTCGTGCATCGGCCAGAACTTCCCCTGGGCGTTGGCGGCGAGGGAGGCGACGGCGGCCTGGCGGGCATAAGGATGGATGTTGAGCGGGTACTGCTTGTAGATCAACCGGACTTCCTTGGGGAACGCCTTGAGCACCTGTTGCAGGGTCGATTCGACCTCGGCGCAGAAGGGGCACTGAAAATCGGAGAACTCCACGATCGTCACCGGCGCGTCCTTGGGGCCGCGCGTCGGGCTATGCCCTATGTCGATGTTGTAGACGACCCCGCTGTCCTCCGGCAGCTTCGCCGCGACGAAGGTGCTGGCCTTGGTGTCGAGGACGCGCACCACTTCGGCCTCGCTCTTGCCCTCCCGCAAGGCGTCGATGATCGTGCGGGCGAAGATCAGGCTGCGCCTGCAGGATGAGTCGCGTTCCCGGCACTCGGCGATGCTCATCTCGCAGCCGCAGTTGCAGTTCTTCTGGCCCATGATCTTGAGCGCGATCTTCTTCTGGGCCTCGGAGAGACCACTGAGGTCGACCTCCTTGAGCTTCGTCGGGTCGATCACCGGCGGGCCGGCGGCGAAACCGGCCTGGGACAGCGCCAGTGTGCCCAGGAACGCCAGGAGTGCGAATCTGCCTGTAGACCTGCCGCGGATTGGGTTCATGCCTCGCTCGGTCGGAATGGCCAGGCCCCGTAACCTTCCGGGACGCCGATGATCTTACGCGGCGATCCCCAAAAGTCAAGGAAGGGCCGGCCTGGATCGCTTGCATCGAAGGCCTTAGTCCTTATATTGGACTGTTGGCCGTCGCCTGTGGAAGCACGGAGGAGCCATGAATCCGGGGGGAGCCATCGGCTCGACAGAGGGAGCCCGCGCGAAGACGCTCCGGCTGGCGTTGCGCTGGATGCTCATCCTGGCGACCGCCCTCCTCCTGGCCCCACCCGGATTCCGCGGCACGCCCGAGGCGTTCGAGACGCTCCTCATCGTGGCCTTTGCGCTGAGCAACGTCGCCTTGACGTTCCTTCCCGAAGGACGCGCCCGAAATCCCTATCTCGAGCACATCGTGGCCATCGCCGACACATTCCTCGTGTCGCTCGGGCTGTTCCACGCCGGCCTCGAGGGGAGCCATCTGCCGCTGGTGTTCTTCCTGACGCTGCTTCTGGCGGCCCTCGGGCCCGATCTGCCGCGCTCCCTCGCCGGCGCCACCCTGGTGTCGGGGCTGTACCTGTACCTGGTCACACAACCCGGGGGGGGGGGGGGAGCGGACGAGCTCACGCGCCTTCTCCTGCGTCTCCCGTTCCTGTACGTCACCGCCCTCTACTATGGGCACCTGGTCGCCTCGGTCCGGGCGGAACAGGACCATTCGCGCCGGGTCGAACTGGAGAAGACCGAGCTCGAGGCCTTCCTGGAGATCACCTCGGCGACCAACTCGACCCTCGACCTCCACGAGGTGCTGTTCGTCGTGGTGCAGCGAATCGCCGTGCTGGTCCACGCGCGGCGCTGCTCGATTCTGACCGTCGATGAAGGAGGCCGCCGCGCGACGGTGCTGGCCAGCAGCGACGATCCCAAGGTGGGAGGCATCGTCCTCGACCTGGAGAAGTACCCCGAGATCCGCAAGGCGCTCGAGACGCGACAGGCGGTTGTCATCAACGACGTCGACCAGGAGCCGATGATGAAAGGCGTACGAAGCAAAGTCCAGGCCCTGGGGTTCCATTCGATCATCGTGCTGCCCCTGATGTTCCGCGAGAACCTCCTCGGCATGCTCTTTCTGCGCGCCGCGCGGGCGGAGCGACGCTTTTCGACCGACGAGATCACCGCCTGCCAGGTGGTCGCCAACGCCTCGGCCAACGCCTTGAAGAACGCCATGCTCTACGAACAGGCGCGCTCCGACGCGCGCACGCGCAAGGAAACGGCCGACAAGCTGCAGAGCATCCTCGACAACTCCCCGGACCTGATCTACACCACCGACATGCAGGGCCGCCTGACCGAGTTCAACCGCGGCGGTGAGGTGCTTCTCGGTTACGGGCGGCAGGAGGTTCTCGGGAAGCCTTGCGGTGAGCTGTACGAGGAGACCGACGCGCGCGATCGGATGGATGCGCTTCTGAAGGACGGCACTCTGCTCAACAGCTTTGAAACCACGGTGCGCTGTCGCGAAGGGGCCATCAAGGACGTCATGGTGGCCGCCGCCCTGCTGCGGGACGACGCCGGCAACCCGCACGGCACGGTCGGCATCATCAAGGACATCACCGACCTCAAGGTCGCCCGGCGTCATCTGGTGCAGGCCGAGAAGCTGTCGGCCGTCGGCGAAGTGGTCAGCGGCGTGGCCCACGAACTGAACAATCCCCTGGCGGGCGTCCTGGGCTACGCCCAACTCCTCATGGGCAACCGCATGGACACACGCCAACAGAGGTCGGTGGAGCGTATCTTCGAGTCGGCGCTGCGCTGCCAGAAGATCGTGCAGAACCTCCTGGCCTTTGCACGTCGCCATCCTTCCGAGAAGAGGTACCTGGGTCTCAACGGCATCGTCGAGAAGACGCTCGATCTCAAGGGGTACCAGTTGCGGGTGAACAACTTGAAGGTGATCAAGAAACTGGACCCTGGCCTGCCGAAGACGATGCTCGATTTCAACCAGATTCAGCAGGTGTTACTCAACGTCATCAACAATGCGCAGCACGCTCTGGCCTCGCACCGGGGGCATGGGACGCTGACGATCGGCACGTCCGTGCGGGGCGGCACGATTCTCCTGCAGGTGAAGGACGACGGTCCGGGCATCCCCTCCGAAACGCTGGGGAGGATCTTCGATCCGTTCTTCACCACCAAGCCGGTCGGGGAAGGAACAGGGCTGGGGCTGGCCGTCTCGTACGGCATCGTGCGGGATCACGGCGGGCGTATCTGGGCCGACAGCCGTGTGGGCGAGGGGGCCACGATATCGATCGAGCTCCCGATCCTGGGTGATGAAACAGCGTCCGTCCCCCGAGAGCCGGTGCCGCCGTCGGGTTCGGGGCATCCGGGTCGATCGCTGCGCATCCTGGCGGTCGACGACGAGCCGGTCCTGCTCGATCTGATCGTCGATGCCCTCGGGCGGGACGGACATCTGGTCGACACCGCCGGCGGTGGCCGCGAAGCGCTGGAAAAGCTGGCCGGCACCACCTACGACATCGTGCTGCTCGACTTGAAGATGCCGGAGATGGATGGGCGGGAGCTTTTCGAGACGATCAAGGTTCGCTTCCCCGAGGCCGGCAGGCGCGTCATCTTCGCTTCGGGCGACACGATTCACCCCGAGACCCGGCACTTCATCGACGGCTCCGGAAGGCCCTGCATCGACAAGCCGTTCAAGCTCGAGGTCCTCGCAGAGGCGATCGCTTCGGTCGTCAACGGCGGAGCCCACGAGCCAATGGTCTCCACAGGGCGCTGAGGGGGCCGAGCCGGCTCCTCCGGCGGGTGCTCCGACTCCCCGTGCTATACTGAGTTGTCACCGGCAACACCCTCTCCGCGGGGAGACCGATCGATGCAAGCGCGCGCCGGACGGCGCTTTGCAGTGGCCAGCGCAGTGATCGCCCTGATCGCCGGGGCACTCCTCACGGCCTCGAGCCTGCGGGCCCAGCAGCAGCCTCCCGCCGCGCCGCCCTCACCGGGGGACGCCCCTCCGCAGGAGACCGCTCCCGAACAAGCGGCACCGTCACCCGAGGCCGCGCCGCCCGAGACGCCGCCTTCCAAAGAGGAGGAGCCGGCGATCCATCCCGACGCCGTGTCCGTGTTCCTGGAGCGCGCTTACTCGGTCAAGCCGAAGAAGCTCTTCAAGGGTCTCCTGGAGACGCTGAAGGCCGGCGGCTACCCGCCTGAGGAGGTTGACGAGGCCGGAATGGGAGTGAAGACCGCCTTCGTCGAGTTCAAGCAGAAGGACTTCGCGGAATCCGTGGTCGATCCGCCGCCGATGATCGGCCAGCACTACCACATTCTACAGTTGTACAAAATCACGCAGGGCAAGGTTTCACTCGAGGCCCATGTGGCGCCCAAGGGACGCGGCTCCGAGTTGCGCCTGCGGGCCCGCATCCTCGTTCAGGGGCTCGATCGTTCGCGGCACCTGATGATCATGGTCGACCGGCGTTCGTCCGGCGTCATCGAGTCGGAATTCCTCGTGAAGCTTCAGGAGTCGTTGGGCCTCCAGCGTCTCTGAGAGGGGGACTGTGCCGACCATCACGCCGTTTCGGGCCCTGTGTTACGCCCCCAGCCTGCGTCGCGATCTGGACCGCCTTGTGGCTCCGCCCTACGACGTCATTTCGGAGGAGCGTCGTGATCGATTGGCCTCACGCCACAGGAATAACATCGTCCATCTCGACCTGCCGCGTGCCGGGCCTCGGGGCGACCCCTACGACGGGGCGAGCCGTCTCCTCGAGGCGTGGATTCGCGACCACGTTCTGGCCCGCGAAAGCGTTCCGGCCTACTTCGCGTGCGAGCAGCGCTATCGCGCCCCGTCGGGGGAGGAGAGGATCAGACGCGGCTTGTTCGCCCGGGTGCAGCTCGAGCCGCTGGACGGCGGTGTGGTCATCCCGCACGAGAGGACGCTGGACAGGCCGAGGGCCGATCGCCAGCGACTCCTGGCGGTCACCCGGACGCACTTGAGCGCCGTGTTCATGCTGCATCCCGACCCGGGCGCAGAGGTGTCACGGGTGCTGGCCGAGGTCTGCGCGGCCGAGACCTGCGCGCAGGCCAGCGACGACGACGGCACTCTCAGCCGTCTCGTGCGCGTCGACGACGCATCCCGGATCGGTTCCCTCACCCAGCGGCTCGCCGGCCAGTGGGCCTTGATCGCCGACGGGCACCACCGCTACGAGTCGGCCCTGGCTTACCGGGACGAGCGCCGTGCCGCGGGGGCGAGGGATGCAGAGCACGTGCTGGCGTTCCTTTGCAGCCTGGAGGACCCCGGATTGGCGATCTTCCCGATTCACCGGTTGGTGCACTCGCTTCAGGCCTTCGACGCGGAGAGGTTTCGCACCCGCCTGCGCGAGCTCTTCGACCTCACACGCATCGACGGGGAGGACGCGCTGCGTGCGGCGCTCGGGGCCCGGCTCGATCGGGCGGGGGTTTTCGGGATCGCCTTGCGTGGCGAGACGGGGTTCTGGCTGGCGGAGTGGAAGGAGGGGGCGGGGCTGGGCAGACCGGAGATGGCGCCGATCCCCGAGCCGCTCAGGAACCTCGACGTGATCCTCCTGCACCGTCTGGTGCTCGAAGGGATCCTCGGCATCACGCCCGAGGCGCAGGCGCGTCAGGCGAACCTGGATTACGTCAAGGACGCACGGGATTGGCACGCCGGGGTACGGAGTGGGAGGGCCGACCTCGGCGTCCTGATGAACCCCACGCGTATCGAGCAGGTGATCGAGGTGACACGCAAGGAGTTGCGTCTGCCGCAGAAGTCGACCTACTTCTACCCCAAGGTCCTGAGCGGTCTGGTGCTGGATCCGCTCGACCCCTGAGTGGCGTCAGGAAAACTCCAGGGGATTGAGGGCCCGCAGGCGGGCCACGATCGACGGCAGGAGGGCGCCGACCGTCTCGTCGTCGCCTTCGCGGCTCAGCTCTCCGAAGGAAAACGTCAAAGCCCCGCGCGCCAGCAACGGGTCGAGGCCGATTGCTTCGAGGACATGCGACGGCTTGCGCACCTCCGTCGTGCAAGCGGACCCGCTCGCCGCTTCGATTCCCTCCGCGTCCAGCGCCGTCAGGAGTGCCTCCGCCTCGGCGCCCCGGACACACAGACTGAGGTGCCCGGGGATCCTGTGCGTCGGATGGCCGGTGAATAGGGTGCCCGCGATTCGCTCCTGCAGGAGGAGGCGCAGGCGTGCGGCCCGGGTCGACGATCGGAAGGCGCGGCCCGCCCTCTCCTCCGCCGCCAGCCTGGCGGCCGCGCCGAAGCCCACGATTGCGGCGAGCGGCTCCGTGCCGGCCCTCAGACCTCCTTCCTGGCCCCCCCCTTCGACGAGGGGCGCCAGCCGCAGCCC
>DASTNM010000570.1:0-4122 GCA_035762745.1 Candidatus Polarisedimenticolia bacterium | reverse complement strand
TGCCGCGTCTGAGGGAGCGGGCGCGCGTCATCCTGGTCGACATGCACGCCGAGGCCACCTCGGAAAAGAGCGCCATGGGCTGGCACCTCGACGGCCGGGTCAGCGCCGTTTTCGGCACGCATACGCATGTGCAGACCGCCGACGAGTCGGTCCTGCCCGGCGGCACCGCCTACATCTCCGACCTCGGGATGACCGGGGCGTACGACTCGGTGATCGGCATCGAGAAGGATCTGGCGCTCAAGAAGTTCCTGACCGGGCTGCCGGTCCGCTTCGCCGCCGCGAAGCGGGACCCGCGCCTGTGCGGCGCCCTCCTCGACATCGACGAGACGACCGGACGGGCGCGCGCCATCGAACGGATCCAGATCCGGGAGGAGCGATGAAGGACCTGTTCGACACAGCGGACCGTACGCCGCCCGTCGACCCGGCGCGCGACCGGCAGGTCCTCTCGGTCAGCCAGCTCAACGCCCTGGTGCGCGGGCTCCTGGAGGACAACCTTCCCTCGGTCTGGATCGAGGGGGAGATCAGCAACCTGCGTCGCTACCCCTCCGGCCACACCTACTTCACTCTGAAGGACGCCGAGGCCCAGGTCGCGGCGGTCCTTTTCCGGGGCAGCGCCACCGGGCTGCGCTTCCGCCCCGAGGACGGGCTCAAGGTCCTGGTCCGAGGACGAGTCAGCCTCTACGAGGCGCGAGGATCCTACCAGGTGATCGTCGAGGCCATGGAGCCGGCGGGCCTGGGAGCGCTGCAGCTCGCCTTCGAGCAGCTCAAGGCGAAGCTCCTCGCGGAGGGCTTGTTCGACCCCTCGCGCAAGCGCCCGATTCCCGCCCTCCCCCGTCGCGTCGGGATCGTCACCTCACCCGCCGGCGCCGCGCTCCGCGACATCCTGAAGGTGCTCGACCGCCGCTTCGCCGCCCTCGAGGTCGTCATCGCCCCCTCGCGCGTGCAGGGGGAGGAGGCGGCCGGCGAGATCGTCGCCGCCCTCAGGGACCTGCAGCGGCTCGGCGGCCTGGACGTGGTGATCGTGACACGCGGGGGCGGCTCCCTCGAGGACCTCTGGCCCTTCAACGAGGAGGTGGTGGCGCGCGCCATCGCCGCCTGCCGCGTGCCGGTGATCTCGGCCGTCGGCCACGAGGTGGACGGCACGATCGCCGACCTCGTGGCCGATCTGCGGGCCCCAACGCCGTCGGCGGCGGCCGAGATGGTGGTGCGCTCGCGCGCCGAGCTGGTGGCGCGCATCGCCGCCGATCGGGCGCGCCTCCTGTCGGCGGCGCGGCTGGCGCTGTCGCGGCTGAGACAGGCGCTCGGCGCCGCCGGAGCCGAGGGCGCTCTCGAGTCGGTGCGCGCGCGCCTGCGCGACGCCATGCTGCGGGTCGACGATCTGACCTCCCGTCTGCGGGACCGGATCGACCGCCTGGCGCTGGCATCCAGCCACCGGCTCGAGATCCTGGCGCAGCGCATGACGCCGCGCCGGCTCGCCGAGCGGCTCGAGGGACGGCGGGCGTCGGCCGGGGGACTCGGCCGGCTGCTGCACGCCGTGGTGGAGTCCCGCCTGCGGCGCGAGCGCGATCGGATGGCCGCCTACGGGGAGCGGCTTCAGGCCCTTTCCCCGCTGGCGGTCCTGGCGCGCGGTTATGCCATTTGCCGGCTGGAGCCCGGCGGTGAGATCCTGAGCGACGCGGGGGCGGCCCGTCCCGGGGACGCCGTGGAGGTCCGGCTGCACCGCGGTCGACTCGGGTGCGAGGTGAAGGAGGTCAGCGATGTCACGCCCGAAGAAGGGATCTAAGGAGCCGGGCTTCGAGGAGGCCCTGGCGCGCCTGGAGACGATCGTCAAGAACCTCGAGGACGGAGAGCTGCCGCTCGAGGAGTCGCTGCGACTCTTCGAGGAGGGGGTGCGATTGACGCGCCTGTGCACCACCCGCCTCGACGACGCCCAGCGCCGCATCGAGATTCTCACCACAGGGGAGCAGGGGGAGCTGAAGCTCGCGCCGTTCGAGATCGAAGGGGACGAGCCTCCCGGCGAACGCGGGCCCGAGCGGACATGAAACTCGGCGCTTCTCTGCGGGCCGAGCGGCGCTCGGTCGACCGGGCCCTGCGGCGCTGCCTGCCCGCGACCGGCAGCGTCCCGCCGACCGTGCGGCGGGCGATGCTCTACTCGCTCTTCCCGGGCGGCAAGCGGCTGCGGCCGATCCTGGCGATCGCCGCCTGCCGGGCGCTCGGCGGACGCGTGGCCGACGTCCTCCCCTCGGCCTGCGCCATCGAGATGATCCACACCTACTCGCTCATCCACGACGACCTCCCGGCGCTCGACAACGACGATCTGCGCCGCGGCCGGGCGACCAGCCATCGCGTCTTCGGCGAGGCGATGGCGATCCTGGCCGGCGACGCCCTGCTGACCCACGCCTTCGAGGTGATCGCCACCTTCCCGCGGGCCCGGCGCCTCGCCGCGCGCAAGCTGCGGGCCGCGGCCCTGCTGGCCCGGGCCGCCGGAGTCAGCGGCATGATCGGCGGCCAGGTGATGGATCTCGAGGCGGAGGGACGGCCCTACTCCTACCGCCGGCTGACGCAGATCCACCGCAGCAAGACAGGGGCCCTGATCAGCGCCGCGGTGCAGATCGGCGGCATCGTGGCCGGCGCCCGCCCGGCGCCGATGCGGGCCCTGGCGACCTACGGCGACCAGATCGGCCTGGCGTTCCAGATCATCGACGACATCCTCGACCAGGAAGGCAGCTCCGACCGCCTCGGCAAGACGGCGGGCAAGGACGCGCGCTCGCGCAAGGCGACCTTCCCCGCCCTCCTCGGCCTCGACGCCTCGCGGCGTCGGGCCGCGGAGGCGACGCGACGCGCCATCGCGGCGCTCGCCCCGCTCGGCTCGAGGGGGAGGCCGCTGGCCGGGATCGCCCGCTTCCTCGTCGATCGTGTGAGCTAGCGCGATGCTGCGCCGCAGCCCCGGCGGGAAGGAGCGGCTCGACCGGCTCCTGGTCGATCGAGGGCTGGCCAGGAGTCGCGAGCGGGCCCAGGCCCTGGTCCTGGCGGGAGTGGTGCGGGTGGACGGAAAGCCCGCCGGGAAGCCGGGTGTGCTGGTGCCGGCCGCGGCCGATCTGACCGTCGTGACACCCGAGCATCCCTACGTCGGGCGCGGCGGCGTGAAGCTGCAGGGGGCGCTCGAAGCCTTCGGGATCGACCCGTCGGGTCGGGTCGCCCTCGATATCGGAGCCTCGACCGGCGGCTTCACCGACTGCCTGCTGCGCCGCGGCGCCGCGCGAGTCTACGCCCTCGACGTCGGCGCCGGACAGCTCGACTGGGCGCTGCGCCGGGACGGGCGCGTCGTCGTCCTGGAGGGACGCAACGCCCGGTACCTGGCGCCCGGAGACCTCCCGGAGAGGGTCGATCTCGTGGTGGTCGACGTGAGCTTCATCTCGCTGCGGCTGATCCTGCCGGTGCTGCCGCCGGTTCTGCTGCCGCAGGCGGAGATCCTGGCCCTGGCGAAGCCGCAGTTCGAGGTGGGGCGGGGCGAAGTGGGGCCGGGCGGCATCGTGCGCGACCCCGTGAAGCAGATCGCCGCCCTGGAGAAGGTGTCGGCCGCCGCGGCCGTGTCGGGACTGGCGGTCCTCGGAGCCTGCGCCTCGCCGATCACCGGCGCCGAGGGGAACCGGGAGTTCTTCCTGCGCCTGCGGGCCGGCGGCCAGGGGTTCCGGGGAGAGGCGCTGACGCGTCTCCTGGGAGGGATCGTCCATGGCGCATAGAGAGAGGCCGGAGCGCATCGAACGAGTGATGATCGTCTCCAAGCGTCGCCGCCCGCCTGCCCTCTCCGCGGTCCGGCGTCTGGCGCGCCTCCTGGCACGCCGCGGCGTGGCGGTCGTGTTCGACAAGGAGACCGCCGCCGCCCTCGGCCGACCGCGCGACGCCCGCCCCCTCGCGGGCGCCGCCCGCCCGGGGGCCACGCGCCCGGCGGCCGGCATCGCCCGCCACCCCGACCTGTACGTCGTCGTGGGAGGCGACGGGACCCTGCTCTCCGTGGCGCGCGCCATCGCCGCCAACCCCCGCCCGATCCTGGGGGTGAACCTCGGCGGCCTGGGATTCCTGACCGAAACGGGGCCGGAGGAGATGGAGGCGGTCCTCGAC
>DASTNM010000569.1:0-2666 GCA_035762745.1 Candidatus Polarisedimenticolia bacterium | reverse complement strand
GCCAGCGCCTCCTTCGGGTCCTGCACGTCGTCGTAGAGCTGCCTCAGATCCTGCCCCGCCAGGAAGGCGACGCTCCCCTCGCCGGTCAGGATCACCCCGGCGATCCGGGCGTCCTTCTCGAGGCGGCGGAAGGCGTCGCCGATCTGGTAGACGGCGTCGCGCGCCAGCGTCGGCGGCCGCCCCGCGTCGCCGCGCAGCGTGACGCGTGCCACGTGCGTCGCGCCGCCGGCCGCCGGCGCGGGCGCCGCGCCGCCCGGCCGCGCGCCTTCGCCCGCTTCCGCCGCGCCTCCCGACAGCGCGTCGATCCGGACGGTGACGTACTTCTCGTCCATGAAGACCGCGCCGTTCGCCGCGTCGATCTCGCGCTCGGTCTTGAGGCCGCGCCCCGGCGCCGTCAGGTGCACCACGAACGAGCCGGAGGCGGTGTTGTCGTGCATCGCCTGGAAGGCGCGCGGCGCCTCGTCGGCCTCGTAGACCCGCGGCGGCGGCACGGTCACGAGCCCCTGGGCGATCCAGTCGATCACCTCGCGCCCCTGCTGCGGGTTCCCCATGTGGCTGCCGATGATCTCGAAGGAGGGGAAGCAGGCCCGCCGCTGCCGCATCCAGACCTGCGGCGCGTACAGCGTGTAGGCGCGGCGGCGGCGCTCGGCGTAGACCACGGCGCCGGTGAACGGACGGACCATGAAGAGGTCGGCCGCCAGCGTGTCCTCGTCGCCGCGCGCGAAGACGATGTCGGGCTGGCCGCGGTGCTCGCCCGGGGCGCGCAGCAGCCGGCCGACGGCGCCCGCCAGCGGCTTGAGGGTGAGGTTCTCGTAGCGCTCGTAGGCCGCCCGATCGCGGTCGTAGTCCGGCATCCTGTCGGGCCACTCGAAGCGCGAGCCGCGCTTGAGCGCCTCGAGGCTGACGGTGCCGAGCAGGCGGCCCGAGAGATCCGGGTCGCGGTTCAGCCGGGCGCTCTGCGCGTCGGTGTTGGTCAGGACCGCCACCCGCGCGCCGATCTCCTCGGCGGCGCGGATCGCCGCGATCGCCGTCCTGTCCTCGGTGCCCTCCCCCGCACCCTCCGCCCCGGCGCCGTAGTGCACCAGCACCCCCATCCCGGGGCGCAGCCCGGCGCGCGCGAAGATCTCCGCCGGCGGGACGCTCTCCGGCTCGCCGGCGCGCGCCGCGCGTCCGAGGAAGCGCAGGCAGTAGCCGCCGAAGGCGCCGAAGAAGGCCAGCCGCCCGCCGTTCTCCAGCGCCTGCACCAGTCTGCCGAAGGCGTCGCGGCCGCTGAACGACACGACGGCGTCGGCGAGGCGTCCGTCGTTCCCGGCGCGCAGCGCCTTCAGCAGCGGCTCGCCCCTGGCCTCCCACGCCTCCCAGTCGCGCGGGTCGTCCGGGACGGCGTTCCAGATCTCCTTGAGCGCCGGTTCGGTCCGATCGATACAGGCCGCCGCCCCCGCCTCGAGGACGCGCCGGCCGCGCTCCGCGCTGCTGACGATGCCGGTGACCCGCGCCCCGATCAGCCGTCCCAGGTCGACGGCGTGCGCCCCGGTGCCGCCGGTCGCCCCTTCCACCAGGAGCGTCTGGCCGCGACGCACCTCCAGTCTCCGCGTCAGGGCGCGGTAGACGGTGACCAGGTTCAGCATGAACGACGCCCCCTGCTCGAGCGTCATCCCCTTTGGCAGCGGCAGGAGCTGCGTCGCCTGCAGCCGGTCGAAGGGCCGCAGCGTGCCCCCCGGCGTCTCGAACCCCTGGATCTCGAAGCCGGCGTGCATGGCGTCCTCGGAGACGCGCGGATCGAGGACGCGGTGGGTCGCCGGGAAGTTGATGGCGAGCTGTCCCGGCGCGAACAGCCCCTGGCGCTCGACCTCGACGCCGCAGGAGACGACGCGGCAGACCGCGCCGCTGCCGAGGACGTGGTACGGCTGGCGGTGCCAGTCGAACGGCGACGCCGGGTCGGCCAGCAGCGCGTGCAGGACGTTGTGCGTCGAGCCGGCGTACAGGTTCTGCACGATCACCTCGTGCGGCTCCGGGTCGCGCGGCACCGGCTCGATCACCCTGACCAGCGCCACCGCCGGCTCCCCGTGGACCGGCCGCCCGTCGGCGTCGCGCGTCATCGCCCAGGCCTCCTGCGCCGGCGGCAGCGGGTCGATGCCGGGCCGGAAGTCGGTGCGGCCGAGGCGGTAGATGTCCCGATCGGCGGCGGTGTAGGGCCGGTAGCGCCGGGCGTCGGTGGCCTCCCCCGGGGGGGCGTCCCGGAGGGCGGCGTCGTGCCCCGGCCGGGCGGCGGCTGCCGGCGCGTCCTCGATGTCGATCTCGCGGCGGCGCGCCACGGCGCGGAGCACGTCGACCAGCGCCTCCATCCGATCGACGGTCGCCACGCTCCCGAGCCGCAGCGTCCGCCCCTGCCGGAGCAGCGGCGGGAACAGCGCGTCGAGCGTCCCGCGGTCGGCGGCGGCCAGCCCCCGGCGTGTCGTCTCGTCGCGCAGGGCGCGCAGGATCGACGCCAGCGCGTCGCGGTCGAGCGCGGCGGCGTATTTCAGGAAACGGCGCAGGATCTTGCCGCTCTTCGTCGTCGGCAGCGCCGGCACGTAGAAGATGAAGTCGGCCGTCGGCGCCACGTGGCTGCCCTTGACCTCGGCCACCGCCTCGCGCAACTGGTTGTCGAGCAGGCCGGAGGCGAT
>DASTNM010000568.1:0-15629 GCA_035762745.1 Candidatus Polarisedimenticolia bacterium | reverse complement strand
GCCCAACTGCCGTCTCACCCGCCACGGCAACGTCAACGTGCAGACCCGGGTGGTGGCGCGCAGCAAGTCCTCGACCTTCATCGTCACCGACGATCCCGAGGGGTACAGCGGACTGACCATCAGCCGCTCCGAGGGGGAGCGGGTGGCGCGGCTTCAGGATGACTACATCCGGTCGCGCGACATGCTGGTCGTCGACGGCTACATCGGCAACGATGCGTCGTTCCGAACCCCGGCCCGACTGATCATCGAGGCGGCGAACGCCAATATCGCCGCCATGCAGCAGATCCTCTATTACCCGATCGAGGGGGGTGACTCCGGCTTCGAGCCGCAGGTGACGGTGATCTACACGCCGAACCTGGAGGCGAAGGGGTATCCGAACGACCGGCTGATCGCCGTCGATCTCCAGGCGAGGATCACGCGCGTCTTCAACTCGGACTATTTCGGCGAGTCGAAGAAGGGCGGCCTCAGGATGTGGAACCGGCTGGTCTACGACCGCGGCGGGCTGGCGATGCACGCCGGCTGCAAAATCATCCCGGTCGGCGACCGCGAGCGGGTGGCGCTCATCATCGGTCTCTCCGGCACCGGCAAGACGACGACCACCTTCACGCGCCAGAACGACTCCCGACCGGTGCAGGACGACTTCCTGGCGATGATGCCGGACGGCCGGATCATGGCGACCGAGAACGGCTGCTTCGCAAAGACGTTCGGGCTGGCCGAGGAGACCGAGCCGGCGATCCATCGGGCGGTCCTCCGACCGACCTCCTACCTGGAGAATGTCTCGCAGCACGGGGCCGACCTCGACTTCTTCGACACCTCCTACACGCCGAACGGGCGGGCCGTCTTCCGGATGTCGGACATCGAGGGCGCCGGCGACGCCCGCGGCATCACCCGGGCCGACATCCTCCTGATCCTGAACCGCAACGAGGATGTCATCCCCGCGGTGGCCCGCCTGCGCGGCGCCCAGGCGGCCGCCTACTTCATGCTCGGCGAGACCAAGGGGACGAGCGCCGGCGGCGCCGAGGAGGCGGGGCGGTTCCTGCGCATCCCCGGCACGAACCCCTTCTTCCCCCTCGAGAACAGCCTGCAGGGGAACCGCTTCCTGGCGCTGCTGCGCCGCCACCCGATGGAGGTCTTTCTGATGAACACGGGGCGGGTCGGCGGCGGTGAGCAAAGCCAGGGAAGCCTCAAGGTCAAGATCAGACACAGCAGCGCCGTCGTGAAGGCGATCGCCGAGGGGACGATCGCCTGGGAGCCCGATCCCGATTTCGGCTACGAGGTCGCCTGCCGCGTCCCCGGCCTGGAGCCGGAGGACGAGCAGGTCCTGAGGCCGCGTCTCCTCTACGAACGGCAGGGCCGCCTGGGCGAGTACCGCAAGACCGTCGAGCGGCTGCGCGCCGATCGGCTCGAGTACATGGCGTCGTTCCCAAACCTCGACCGCGACATCACGGAGTCCTTGTCCTGAGCCGCTTTCCGCAATTCAGCGTTTGACAGAGCCGGAGGGATCGCCTACGATGGCGCCCGTTTTCAAAGCCCGGATCCTTATCCCGAGGGAGGTGATACCAGCATGTCGAAGAATCTCATGAAGGGCATCGCGGCCGGAGCGGCGGCCCTCGTCGTTCTCTTCGCGCTGGCCTGCAGCGGCGCCCAGACGACCCAGGAGACGCCCAAGCCGGCCACCGAGACCTCGCAGTCCCAGGCCCCGGCCGCGGAGCAGCAGACCGCGCCGGCGACCGACACGGCCGCCGCGCCCGCCGAGGGCACCGCCCCGACCCAGGAGCAGGCGCCCGCCCAGGGCCAGCAGCCACCGAACCAGCAGTAAGCGGCTCGGGAGCACCGGAAGCGCCGCGCGCCCCGGTCCGACCGACGAGATGACAGGGAGCGGGAGGTCGCATCACTCCCGGCTCCCTGTTTCTTTGTGCGGGCCGCGGGCGACGGAGGGATCGATCGTCTATCGGCCGGAGAGGTAGAGCGACCGCCCGGTCAGCTCTCGATGCTCGAGTCCGGCGGCGCGGTCGAACAGACGCAGTCGCTCCGGGAGATCGACCTCAAACCGCCATGCGTCATTCCGGCCGCCGGCTGCGACGAAGGCGGCGGACCAGTCCTCCCACCAGGGCGCGGCGCGGCGGGCGATCGGCTCGATCACCAGCACCCGCGCTCCCCGCCCGGCCGCGGCGACGAGACGCGGCAGGAGCCGATCGCGCGTCGCCGGGGCGACCTCGTTCACGGTGAACGCGGCGAGCACGGCGCCGCCTCGCCCCGGCAGGTCCGTCCGGTCGATCTCCTCGCGGCGCGCGTGTCCCCGCAGGCCGAGCGTCGTATAGGCCCAGTTCGCCTCTCCGACCGCCCAGCCGTTCCGGTCGATGCCGGTGACCTGAGGCCGGCGTCCCGCCTCCAGCGCCCAGGCCGCTCCGGCCGGGCCTGTGCCGCAACCCAGATCGACGACCTGCGCCGGCGCGGGAGCGGCCGCATCGAGGGCGCGCACGACCTCCCGCACCAGGAGAAAATGGAGCGGGCCATAGAAGATGGCGAAGGCCGCGCGCTTGCCGGCGCCGTCCAGCGCCCCGCCCGCCTGGAGACCCTTGCGGCGATTGACGTAGAGAGACGACAGGGCCTGCAGGGCCCTCCGGACCTCCTGGAAGGTGAGGTCGGCGAGGTGCCGCCGCTCGAGGGCCGCGAACCAGGGACCGAAAGGATCGGGGACCGGTGTCTCCATGGCGCTATCCTAGTGTGAACCCCTGTGCTTGAATACGCCATGGTCCGGCAGGGTCCGGGCCGCAGGAGGCGGGATGATCGGCCTCGAGACGATCCGCGGTGCGCTGCTCGACATCGACGGCACGCTCCTTTCGAACGATCGGGCGATCCCGGGCGCGGCCGGGGCGCTCGCGCGCCTGCGCCTGCGCGGCGTCGCCCTCCGCCTGGTCACCAACACGACGCGCCGTCCACGGGCGGCCACCGCCGCGGTGCTGCGCGCGGTGGGCTTCGAGGTCGCGGACGAAGAGGTGCTGGCCCCCGCGTCGCTTGCCCGCCGACGGATCCTCGCCTCGGGGAAGACGCGCGCGGCCCTCCTGGTGCCCCCGGCCGCGCGCCAGGACTTCGACGGCGTCGAGGAGGTCCAGGAGGGACCGGCCTGGGTCGTCGTGGGGGACATCGGACGTGACTTCACCTGGGATCGTCTGAACCAGGCCTTCTCCTGGATCAAGGACGGGGCGACCCTGCTGGCGTTGCACAAGAATCGCTGCTGGGATCCCGGGATCGGGCGGATGGTGCTCGACGTTGGGCCGTTCATTGCCGCCCTCGAGTACGCCACCGGGAAAGTAGCCGAGCTGGTGGGGAAGCCGTCACCCGACTTCTTCACGCTGGCGCTCGAGGATCTTGGGCTGCCGGCGGGGGATGTGCTGGTCGTCGGCGACGACCTCGAGGCCGACGCTCTGGGCGGCGCCACCGCCGGATGCCGGGTGGCGATCGTCCTGAGCGGCAAGACGACCAGGGAGGATCTCGACCGGGCGACGGCCCGCCCCGACCTGGTGGTGGCCTCGGTGGCGGATCTCTTCCCGTGAGATGGACTCAGCGGGCCGGGGCCCCGGCGGCGAGGGAACGGGCCATGAACCCCTCGAGGTCCTCGAGCGCCCGGCGCACCATGGCAGCCTTCTTCTGGCGCTTGTCGCGGATGGTCTGCGGCAGCGGAGGCAGGAGGCCGAAGGCGATGTTGGTCGGCTGGTAGTTCGCGGGGTCGGCGGACGAGATGTAGTGGGCCAGCGCCCCCAGGGCGGTGGTGGCGGGGAAGATCGCCGGCGGCTGGCCCTCGAGCAGACGCGTGGCGTTGAGGCCGGCGATCAGGCCCGAGGCGGCCGACTCGAGGTACCCCTCGACCCCCGAGATCTGGCCGGCGAAGAAAAGATCGCGACGGCGCCTGGCCTGGAAGGTCGGCAGCAGGATTGACGGGGCGTTGATATAGGAGTTGCGGTGTACCTGGCCGAGGCGTGGAAACTCGGCCTGCTCGAGCCCGGGGATCATCCGGAAGATCCGTATCTGCTCGCCGAACTTGAGATGGTTCTGGAAGCCGACCATAGAGTAGAAGTCGGCGGCCAGGGTGTCCTGGCGCAGCTGCACGACGGCGAACGGCTGGCGGCCGGTGCGCGGGTCGACGAGCCCGACCGGCTTCATCGGACCGAACAGGAGCGTCTCGCGACCGCGGCGCGCCATCTCCTCGATCGGAAGGCAGCCCTCGAAGTAGGAGATGCCGCGCTCGAAGTCGTGCGTCGGCACCTCGGAGGCTCCGATCAACTCGCGGTAGAAGCCGTCATACTCCGCCTCGGTGAGGGGGCAGTTCAGGTAGTCGTCCCCCCCCTTGCCGTAGCGCGAGGCCTCGAACACCCGGTCGCGGGCGATGCTGTCGGCCTCGATGATCGGCGAGATGGCATCGAAGAAGTAGAGGTACGCCTTGCCGGTGAAGCCGGCGATCGACTCGGCGATGGCGTCGGAGGCGAGCGGTCCGGTCGCCAGGATGCAGGGCCCGTCGGCGGGGATGGCGCGCACCTCCTGGCGCACGATCCGGACGGTCGGCTGCGCCAGAAGCGCCTCGGTGACCCCGCGGGCGAAGCGCTCGCGGTCGACCGCCAGGGCGCCTCCGGCCGGCACCTTCACCCGGTCGGCCACCCGGACGATCAGCGAGTCGCAGCGCCGCATCTCCTCCTTCAGGAGACCCGAGGCGGTGTCGAGCAGGTTGGATTTCAGGGAGTTCGAGCAGACCAGCTCGGCGAGGTCGCCGGTCTTGTGAACGGGAGTGCCGCGCTCGGGGCGCATCTCGAACAGATCGACGCGCAGGCCGCGCCGGGCCGCCTGCCAGGCGGCCTCGCTGCCGGCCAGTCCGCCGCCGATGATGAGGATGCGTCCTTCGGCCAAGGTCTCGATCTCCGCGCTCGGACGTGAGATCCCCGCGGAGGGACGAAGCGCGCGGGGGTGACCGGGTGAAGGCCGGGATTATAGCATGGGCCCGGTGAGGGTCAGGGAAGGGCGCCGTACCGGCTCTCGAGACGCCGGAAGTCGGCCAGGGCGGCGGCGTCGGTCAGCACCGCCGCCGTGCCGACCAGCTCCTGCCGGTTCGCCTTGAGGAGGAGAACGGCGAATGCCCCGACCACTTCGCCCTTGGTGAAGCTGCAGTGGCCGTAACGGGCCACCGGGATGTTGACGCGCCGCGAGGCGGAGCCGGTGGCGAGCGTCTTCAGGGTGTAGAGCGTCTCGTGCCAGTAGGGGATGATCGGATCGCCGGTCGTGTGCAGGGTCACCAGTGGCGAGACCAGTCGTCCCGAAGTCTGGTACCGGTCCCGGATCGACTCCAGGGCCGCCGGGTCGGCGCTGAAGCGCGCCACGCCCAGATTCAAGGCACGATCGTCCTCCGATCCCGTGTAGAGGCGCAGCCGGTTCTGGAACGGCTGCCCCCCGAGCTTGGCGACGGCGTCATTGGTCGCGAAGACACGGTAGCGGGAGAGACCGAGGACGGTCTCTTCGACCGTGGCGGGATCGGCGGTGTCGATCGGGGCGCGAGTCACGGCGAGAAGCTGACCGGTCGCGCCGGGGTCTGAGGCGATCGCCGCGGCGATCCGCCCGGCGTAGATCGTCTCGTAGTCGGCGATCACCTCGGACGGGATGTCGATCGGGCTGCCGGGGATCACGCCGGGGAAGAAGTAATCGAAGACGACGTTGAAGTCGCCGAAGTAGTTGACCTGCCGCCTGAAGTCGCCGATCGGGCCGCAGGCGGCCAGCCCGCCGTCGAAGACCTCGGGATGCTGCTCCACCGCCAGCGCGGTGATGGCCCCTCCCTCCGAGGGGCCGACGAGCCAGGTCCGCGAGGGGCGCCCGTGGGTCCGCTCGAAGATCGCCCTCAGGTCGAGGAGGTCGTCGACCCCCTCGACGAAGGCCAGTCCATTGACGCTGTAGCTGGTGGTGGCGAAGGCGAAGCCGAGCGCATTGATGATCTGCGGCACCGAGGTGCCGTCGGGCAGGACGAGCTGATCCTCCGGGATGGCGAGAGGGCTGTTGAAGTCGACATAGCCGTGGGCGTAGAGGACCAGGCTGCCGTTCCAGCTCTCCGGCATGCAGATCCGGTAGACGGCGCCGCTCGCCTGCACCCCGTCGGGCTCGCACCCCGCCGCGAGCGCTCGAGGGGCCGCCGCGGCCAGCGCCACGGGCAGCAGGAGAAGCGGCAGAAGATGGCGCGAGGGGCTCATCTAGGAGCCCCCGCCGATGAAACCGAGCCGCTCGAGGTGCAGGATGATCTCCTGGGCCGCCTCCTGCGGGGCCAGGTCGGTGGTGTCGATCGCCACCTCGGCGTCGGCCGGCGGCTCGAACGGCACGGCACCGGCCGCGTAGCGCCCGCGGCGGTCCCGAGTCTCGCAGACCTGGCGCGGCGTCGACAGGTACACCAGGATGAAGCCGCCGTTCGGCTGGATCATCCGGCGCACCTCCTTGCGGGCGGCGTCGTGCGCCGCCGCCGGGGCGCAGATGGCGATGCCGCCGCTCTTGGTGATCTCGGCCGCCACGAAGCCGGCGCGGCGCGCGGCGATCTCCTGGTGCTCCTTCGACGCGCCCAGCTCGGCGGCGAGGTGGCGGCGGACCGTCTCGTCGTCGAGCAGCGTCACCGGCCGCCCCCCCATCTCCAGGAACTTGATCCGCAGCACATTGGCGATGGTCGAGCGGCCCGAGCCGGGGAGGCCGGTGAGGAAGACGCTGAACCCCTGCCGGTGCTGCACCGGGTGACTGCGCTGCAGCTCGCGCGCCACCTCGGGGAAGGTGAACCATTGCGGGATCTCCTTCCCCTGCAGGAGGCGACGCCTCAGCTCGGTCCCGGAGATGTTGAGGGCCCGCGCGCCCGCCGGCACCTCGTCCTGCGGCAGGTACGTGTCGAGGTCCTCGATGTAGACCATCTCCTTGAACGGCACCATCGCCACCCCCAGCTCGTTCTCATGCTGCCGCAGCAGCTCCTGGGCGTCGTACGGACCGTAGAACGGCTTGCCGGAGGAGTCGCTTCCGGGCCCGGCATGGTCGCGCCCGACGATGAAGTGGGTGCAGCCGTGGTTCTTGCGGATGATGGCGTGCCAGACCGCCTCGCGCGGCCCCCCCATGCGCATCGCCAGCGGCAGCAGCGACAGCATGGCGGTCTGCGAAGGATAACGGGCCAGGAGGGCCTGGTAGCAGCGCACGCGGGTGTAGTGATCGACGTCGCCCGGCTTGGTCATGCCGACGACCGGGTGGATGAGAATATTCGCCTCGACCGTCCTGCCGGCCCGCACGGTCAGCTCGAGATGCGCCCGGTGCATCGGGTTGCGCGTCTGGAACGCCACCACCTTGCGCCAGCCGAGGCGCGCGAACTCGGCGCGCACGCCGGCCGGAGTGAGCCGCAGCCCCTGGTAGTCGTAGTGCGGCGGCAGGCGCAACCCCTCCAGGCGGCCGCCGACATAAAAAGGATGCGTCTTGTCGAGGAGGTGCGCCACGCCCGGATGATCGCGGCTGGTGGTGCCGAAGACCGCCTGCGCCTCGGCGGCGCGGTCCGGTTTGTAGACCTCCTCGACGTTCAGGGCCGCCAGGATCGAACCCTCTCCGTCGCGCAGGGCCAGGAGGGAGCCGGGGCCGATCCTGCGGGCCAGATCCTCCGGGACGTCGAGGGTGATCGGGATCGGCCAGAGGTCGCCGCCGGCGAGCCTCAGGGAGGAGCAGACTTTCTCATGATCGGAGCGCCCCATGAAGCCCCGCAGCGGCGAGAAGCCGCCGTTGAGCAGAAGCTCGAGGTCGCAGATCTGGCGCGGCGTGAGATCCCAGGAGGGAGAGTCACGCGTGGCGCGCGCCAGAGCGGCGCGACGCTCGTCGCCGGCCATGAGATCGACCAGCGACCCGCCATGGGGTGCGATCAGGTGCCTGGTCACGGAAGGCGGATTGTAACACGCGCAAGGCGGCTCTTGGTGCGCCGTTCCGAGGCAGGCCCTATATTGACCGTATGGCGGGACGGACTCGGGGCAGGGGGCGGGTGGCGGGTCGGCGCCGGGGGACCGGTGCGCGGTGGGCGAAGGGGCTCATGCTGTCCCTGGCGGCCGCGGCCGCCGGGCGCGGGACGCTGCCGGCTTCGGTCAAGCTGGGCGACGCGGTGCCGGCGATCATCAGGGTCTCCGACCTGGAGCGCCTCAAGCGCGCGCTCGATCTCGATCGCTTCTCGGTCGTGGCGGCGGTGCGGCTCGGGGCGGAGGAAGGGCGCGAGGCGATCGTGGTCGAGCCGCTCTCCGACAAGGCGCTGGCGCTCGTCGAGGAGGGATGCGGGAGGGGGGATCTCTGCCCCGACCGTCTCGGCTTCGTCGCGGCGCGGATCCGGATCGTCCTCCTGCAGGGGAACAACGTCCTGACGCTCGTCACCATCGACCACGAGGCGCGGGGGGTGAAAGGGAGGCTCTTCGAGCCGCGGGCGCTGCGCGGCGGGGAGGCGGACCCTGCGGCCCGCGCCGACGAGGCGGTGCTCCTCGGCTGGAGCGGCTGGGCCGAGGCGGCGGGGGGACACGTGGCGCTCCATCTCCAGCCGCTCTTCGAGGGGCCGAAGGGGCGGCTGCTCGCCGGCGCCGGCGCCCCGCATCGAGTGCAGTGGAACGACCGGGCGGGGCGCTTCCAGCTCTACGAATGCGTCTACGACGCGGACGAGGAGCCGGGCTGCCGCTTCGAGGACGAGATCGGGGAATGATCGAAGGGGGTCAGGAGTTGACCGCCTTCTTGAAGCTGCACCCTTCGTGGTCGCAGAAGTGGGTGGTGCCGTCCTTCTTGGTCACCTTCTCGAGCACGTAAGGGTTGTCGCACGAGGGGCAACGCTCGGCGATCGGGCGGTACCAGGTGACGAAGTCGCATTTCGGATAGTTGTTGCAGCCGAAGAAGACGCGGCCGCGGCGCGAGCGACGCTCGACGATCCGCCCGCCGCACCCCTTCCGCGGGCAGTCGAGGCCGACCTCCTTCAACTTGATGTACTTGCACTCCGGGTAGGCGGAGCAGGCGGTGAACTCACCGAAACGGCCGTCCTTCACCGCCAGAGGCTTGCCGCACTGGGGGCAGGGCTCGTTCAGGACCTTGTCGGGCTTGCGGGTGACGGTGATCCGCCCCTCCTTGTCCACGGCGATCTTCTTGGTGTTGCGGCACTTCGGGTAGGCCGAGCAGGCGATGAAGGGGCCGAAGCGCCCCTTGCGCAGCACCATCTTCGAGCCGCACTTCTCGCAGGTCCCGTGGTCCTCCGGGATCGCCGGACCCTCGGCGGTGCCCCCGGCCGTCGTCGGGCCGCCTGAGGCGCCGCCGCTGCCGTTGATGACCGAGGGGATCTCCTGCGTGTTCTTGCACTCCGGGTAGCCGGAGCAGGCGATGAAGCGGCCGTAGCGCCCCCACTTGATCACCATCGGCCGGCCGCACTTCTCGCAAAGCCGGTCGGTCGGCTCCTCCTTGGTCTTGATGTTCTCCATGTTCTTGGTGGCGGCCTTCAAATCCTTGGCGAACTGGCGGTTGAAGTCCTTCAAGGCGTCGACCCAATCGAGGCGCCCCTCCTCGATCTCGTCCAGCTCCTCCTCCATGCGCGCCGTGTACTTCACGTCGACGATGTCCCCGAAGTGCCCGACCAGGAGTCCGGTCACCGTCATCCCCAGCTCGCTCGGGACGAACTTCCCCTCGACCTTTTCGACATACTCGCGATTCTGCAGAGTCGACAGGATCGTGGCGTAGGTGGAGGGGCGGCCGATGCCGTTCTCCTCCAGCTCCTTGACCAACGACGCCTCGGTGAAGCGCGGCGGCGGCTGGGTGAAGTGCTGCTTCGGGTCGAGCTTCTGCAGCCGCAGCCGCTCCCCCTCGGAGAGCGGAGGCAGCGCGCGGCCGGCGTCGTCCTCGTCGGGGGCGGCCCCCGGCTCCTCTTTCTTCTTCTCGACGATGTCCTGGTAGACCGCCAGGTAACCGGCGAACTTCATCGTCGAGCCGGTGGCGCGGAAGAGACAGCCGCCCGCCTCGATGTCGGCGGTGGTCACGTCGAACAGGGCCGGCTTCATCTGCGAGGCCACGAAGCGGTTCCAGATCAGGCCGTAGAGCAGGAACTCGTCCTTCTGCAGGAAGCGCTTCACCCGCTCGGGGGCCAGCTCCATCGACGTCGGGCGGATCGCTTCGTGGGCCCCCTGCGTCATCTTCCCGGACTTGAAGTAGCGCGGCTCCTCCGGAAGGAAGTCGGGGCCGTGGGCCTTGACGATGTAGTCGCGCACCTCCTGCATCGCCTCCGGGGCGATGCGGGTCGAGTCGGTTCGCATGTAGGTGATGAGACCGACGGTCCCGAGATCGCCGAGGTCCTGCCCCTCGTACAGCCGCTGCGCCAGGGTCATCGTCTTCTTGACGGTGAAGCCGAGTTTGCGCGAGGCGTCCTGCTGCAGCTTGCTGGTGATGAACGGAGGGACCGAGTTCTTCTTCTTCTCCTTCGACTCGACCGAGCGCACGACGAAGGCCGCGCCCTTGAGCCGCGCCAGGACCTCGTCGGTCTCCTTCCGGCTCTTGAGGTCGGCCTTGCGGTCGTCGATCTTGAACAGCCGCGCCTCGAAGGGGGGCGGCTCCTTCCCCTCGAGCAGGGCGCCCAGCGTCCAGTACTCCTCCGGCTTGAAGGCCTGGATCTCGCGCTCGCGCTCGACCACGATGCGCAACGCCACCGACTGCACGCGGCCGGCCGAGAGGCCACGCCGCACCTTGTCCCAGAGCAGAGGGCTGATCTTGTAGCCGACCAGGCGGTCGAGGATGCGCCGCGTCTGCTGCGCGTCGACCTTGTGCGCGTCGATCTTCTCCGGGTGCTCGATGCCGTGCAGCACGGCGCGCTTGGTGATCTCGTTGAACATCACCCGGCGCAGGTTCTTGTTGGTCTTCTTCAGGATCTCCGCGAGGTGCCAGCAGATCGCCTCGCCCTCGCGGTCCGGGTCCGGGGCGAGGTAGACGACGTCGGCCGAGCCGGCCGCCTTCTTGAGGTCCTCGATCACCTTCTTGCGGCCCGGGAGAATCTCGTAGGTCGGCTTGAAGTCACGCTTCTCGTCGACGCCCAGGCTCTTCTTCGGGAGGTCGCGCACGTGTCCCATCGAGGCCTTGACGGTGAAGCCGCGGCCCAGAAACGTGTTGATGGTCTTCGCCTTCGCGGGTGACTCGACGATGACTAGCGACTTGCCCAAGAGGTCTCTCCTTCGTCTCGCGTGCGCCCTGGGGCCGTCGTGGACCCCACTATCGTTCGATAAATATAGGCGCCTGTCAAATTAGTCAACCCGAGGCCATGAACCGGAGCCCCGGAAGTTGCCGTACCAGGCCCAGAACCTCCAGCTCGAGCAAGGTCGACAGAAGGGCTCCCGGTGGAAGCCCGCTGACCTCTGCGAGCCGCTCGACGCCGACCCCCCTCGTCTTCGGGAGGCGCTCGAGCAGGCGCCTCTGATCGGCCGTCAGCCCCCTCCGGGCGGCGTCCGATCCGATCCCCGAAAGGCTCCCGGCAGCCCCGCCCTCCCCGGGCTCGGCGTCTCCATCGCGGCCGGCCGGGGCGCAGAGGCGGGCCGCCTCGACCAGCTGCGGTGCCAGGTCCTCGAGCAGGTCCTCGGCGCCGCGGCAGACGATCGCGCCCTGGCGCAACAGGGCGTTCGTTCCCTCCGACTCGGCGCAGCCGACCGGTCCCGGCACCGCGTAGACCGCCCGACCTTCATCGGCCGCGAGATCGGCGGTGATCAGCGAGCCGCTGTCACGCGCCGCCTCGACCACCACCGTGGCCCAGGAGAGCCAGGCGATCACCCGGTTCCTCTCCGGGAAATGGCGCGGGAGCGGTCCCGTGCCGAACGGAAACTCGGTGAGCACCGCGCCCTGGCCCGAGATGGCGGCCGCGAGCTTTTGATGCTCGACCGGGTAGATTCGGTCCAGGCCCGATCCGAGGACCGCCAGGGTGCGGCCGCCGCACTCCAGGGCCCCGCGGTGCCCCTCCGCGTCGATGCCTCGCGCCAGGCCGCTCACCACGGTGAACCCGGCGCCGGCGAGCCCCTCCGCCAGGCGACGCGCCACTCCGGAGCCATGAGGCGTCGCCCGCCGCGATCCGACGACCGCGACCGCCAGCGCATCCTGGCGCAGCAGCCGGCCCCAGACGTAAAGGAGCGGCGGCGGGTCGGCCGCGGCCCGCAGCAGGGACGGGTAGGCCTCATCGGCCAGGGTCAGCACCCCGGCGCCGAAGCGGCGGGCGCGCTCCAGCTCCGCGGCGGCCTCCTCCTGCCAGCCAGGGCCGAGAAACTCCCCGGCGGACTGCGGCAGGGAGAGCGGCGCGGCCGGATCGGCGGCCCGGGCGTTGAGCCTCCGGCGCAATCCGGGAGAGGCGGCGAGACGCAGGTTCAAGGCAGCCCAGAGCAGGGCCGAGCCCGACACACGAACCTCGCGACCGACGCGGAGGCCGCCGACCTTACCCGACAAACGTCGCGCTTGTCAAGGGAAGTCGGTCTGCGGTATAAGGTCCCCCGACTGGAGCCCGTCGCGTCGTGGGGGCGTCGCGCGGCGCTCAGTGGCTCGCGTTCTCCTTATCAGAAACTGCGATCTCCCCGACGAGGGCGAGGGGGTGACCCCAACCGTCTCAGGTTCCGGCTCTGCCACGACGCACCGTCCCGGGGTTGCCCTCCTGATCGTCATCCTGACCGTCTTCGCCATGACAACCGTGCTTGTCCGTTCGGGCGCCGCCGCTGGAAGTCCCCAGGCCCCCGCGGCCGAGCGGCGCGATGCAGCCTACCAGCAGGCGCTCGGTCTCTATCGCCAGGGGCGGTTCCGGGAGGCGCTCGAGGTGATCGGGCGGGCCGTGACCGACGGAGGGTGGAGCCCGGCGCTGTATGCGCTTGCCGGATGGAGCCACCTGCGCGAAGGGGATCTGAAGGGGGCGGAGAGCGCCTTCGGGGCCGCCCTGGTTCTCGAGCAGGGGGCCCTCGAGCCACAGGTCGGTCTCGGGTACGTTCATCTGCGGCAGGGGGCGGCGCGCCAGGCGGCGGAGGAGTTCCAGATGGTCCTGCGCCGCGAGCCGCGCAACCTCGACGCCCTCAAAGGGCTGGGGCTGGCACTGCGGAACCAGGAGCGTTTCGCCGAGGCGGCGGAGAAGTTCCGCACCGTCCTGCGGATCGCCCCGAGCGACGCCGAGGCGAGCTCTTACCTCGACCAGACACTCGCCGCGAGCGGGGAGGTCAAAGAGTCGCGTCCGCGCCGGCCGGTGGACCCGGAGGCGCCGATCCGGGTGATCGCCCGGGCCGGCGACGCGCGCCTGGAGATCGCCGAGAACGGCTCCTTCCGGCCGCTCTTCGTGGAGGGAGTGAACCTGGGGGTCGCCCTTCCGGGGCGCTTCCCGGCCGAGTTCCCGACCGACGAGGCAACCTACGCCGGGTGGCTCGACGCGCTGTCCGACCTGGGGGCCAACAGCGTGCGTCTCTATACGCTCCTGCCGCCGGCCTTCTACACGGCGCTCCAGAAGCACAACCTCAAAGGCGGTCCGGGGCGTCTCTGGCTGGTGCAAGGGGTGTGGACCGAGCTGCCGGACGATCACGACTACGAAGCACGCTCATTCCTCGGCGGGTTCGAAGAGGAGATCAAGAGGGTCGTCGACGCCGTCCACGGCAACCTCGATCTGCCGGCGCGCCCCGGCCACGCCTCCGGCAGCTACCGGGCCGATGTCTCCTCGAGCCTGCTCGCTTTCCTGCTCGGCCGCGAATGGGAGCCGTATTCGGTCAAAACGTATGACGAGCTGCGCCCCGAAGCCTCCAGCGAAAAGTACCGCGGCGCTTACTTCACCACCGAGGGCGAGGCGAAGGCCACGCCGTTCGAGGGCTGGCTCGCCCGCGTCCTCGATTTCACCGTCGGCTACGAGACCTGGCGCTACCGCCAGCAGCACCCGGTGTCGTTCGTCTCCTGGCCGACCCTCGATCCGCTCACCCATCCGACCGAATCGACCGTGGCCGAGGAGCGGGCGCTCCTGGCGCAGCGGGGGGAGGCCGAGGCGGGGGCCCGGATCCTCGAGTACGACAACGACGGCGTGAGCGTCGACGCGTTGCACATCCATGCGACCGGGGAGGCGCTCGCCGGCCTCTACGCCACCTACCACGCTTACCCGTATTACCCCGACTTCATGAACTTCGACCCGGGCTACAATCGCGCCCGCGACGCGCGCGGGCCGAGCAACTACATCGGCTACCTGCGCGATCTCAAAGCGCATCATGGCCGCCAGCCGATCCTGATCGCCGAGACCGGAGTGCCGACGAGCAAGGGGTTGGCCCACCTCCAGCCGCAGGGCTGGAACCACGGTGGACACACCGAGACGGCGCAGGGGGAGATCGACGCCCGCCTGATGGGGGATATCCACGAGGCGGGGCTGGCGGGCGGGGTCCTCTTCGCGTTCCTCGACGAGTGGTTCAAGAGGAACTGGCTGGTGGCCGAATTCGAGATCCCGGCCGAGCGCAACCCGCTCTGGCTCAATGTCCTCGACCCGGAGCAGAACTACGGCCTCCTGGCGGCCCGCCCCGGCGCGACCCACTGGGAGATCGTGATCGACGGCCGCGCGGACGACTGGTCGGGGCTGGCGCCCTTGGTCGTCAAGCGCGCGGGAGGGCCGGAGAAGAAATTCGGCGATCGTTACGACGCCTCCCGGACCCTCCGATCGCTTGCGGTAACCTCCGACGAAGCCTATGTTTACGTCCGACTCGAGGTCGAAAAGCTCGACGCCGACGGTGACGGCGCGCCCGACTGGAAGCAGGCGGCCTACCTCATCGGCATCGACACCTATGACGTCCGCCGGGGGGATCACCGCATGCCGATCCATGAGAGGGTCCCGTCGCCGGCCGGTCTGGAATTCTGTCTGATCTTCGACGGCCCCGCGACGAGCCGCCTGCTCGTCGACCCTCCCTACGACATCGAGACGCACCGCTACCATCGCCCCTACCAGTCGGTCGCGAACGACGACGGCCGCTTCATGGAGATCAAGGTCGAGACCAACCGGCGCCGGATCGGCCGCGACGGAACCCTCTTTCCCGCGCAGGGCTACAGCCGCTCGCCCCTGCTGCACGCCTCGATGGACCGGCGCGATCCCGACTACAGCACGCTCGCCGACTGGCATGCCGGCGTCGCGGGGAACTTCATCGAGGCGCGCATCCCCTGGGGCCTCCTGAACGTGACCGACCCGTCGTCGCGCCGGGTGCTGCACGACAACCCGAACGATCTGCGCTCGATCGGCACGCTGGAGACCCCCGGCTTCCACTTCTATGCCGTGGCCGTGAAACCTGACGGGCCGCCCGGCGGCGGGACACCGATCGACGCGCGGCTCGCCGATCGGCTGCCGGCGGGCGATGGGCTGGCTGCAACCGGGCTGCCGCTCTTCACCTGGCACGGCTGGGACCAGCCAACCTATCGTCTCGAAAAGAAGGATTCGTGGTCGCTCGTCAAGCAGGCGTTCCAGTCGTTCCGCGCCGTGCCGGAGGCTCCATGAGGGATCGCGTCGCGTTGCTCGCGGGAGTCCTCCTGCTTCTGGCGCCCCTGGTCGAGGCGCGCGAGGCTCGCGGCGCACCGCCGGACGCCGCCGCCCGCTCCGCCCGGGGGAGCGCCACGACTCA
>DASTNM010000567.1:0-10348 GCA_035762745.1 Candidatus Polarisedimenticolia bacterium | reverse complement strand
TCTATCGCGAGCGGGACGTCACCGCCGCGGCCCCCTTCGCCGTCGCGCCGCTCCTGGCGCGCCTCGAGCTGGTCGAGGAGGCGGACGAATGGGTGTCCGTGCGGCTGCCCGACGGGCGCGTCGGCTGGATGCAGCACGGAGACGTGCGGATCCGGGGGGACGTCGAGGGGGCCGTTCCCGACGGTCCGGACATCGCGGCCGAGCCGTTCGATCCGGCGGCGGTGGTCGCGACCGCCCGACGTTTCCTGGGTCTTCCCTACGTCTGGGGCGGCACCACCCCGTTCGGCCTCGACTGCTCGGGGCTGGCGCAGCTCGCCTACCGGGTCCATGGCCACCTGCTGCCGCGCGACGCCGACCTGCAGTTCGCCGATCCGCGGCTGGCTCCGGTGGAGCGCGCCGATCTGGCGGTGGGCGATCTGGTCTTCTTCGGCCCCGACGCCGCGAGCATCACGCACGTCGGCATCGCTCTCGATCGTCTCGAGTTCGTGAGCGCCACGACCTACCGCTCGCCCACGGTGCGCATCGATCGGCTGGACGATCCCTACTGGGACAGGCTCTTTCGGGGGGCGCGCCGGAGGAGGGGATCCCCCGGGTCTCGGTGACGCCGCCGGATCGGCGGGGTCAATCCTTCTTGGCCGGTTTCTTCTTGCCGGCGTCCTTCTTCTCGCTCTCTTTCGGGCTCTCTTTCGCGCTCTCGCCCTTGTCCGGCAGCGACGAGCTCGATCCCTTGCGGCCGTAGTCGGTGATGTACCAGCCGGTCCCCTTGAACTGTACCGCCGGGGCGGAGGGGAGCTTGTCGACTCTTCCCGTCTTGCACTTCGGGCAGCGCGTGACGAGCGGCTCGCTGTACTGCTGGATTCTCTCGAAGCGGTGATGGCACTTGCGGCACTCGTACTCGTACAGCGGCACGTCGATCCTCCTCCGAACGGCGATGGTCCCCGCCGTCGTGACCGGGGATTATACAATTCATTTATAATTCTCCGACGAGCCGTTGCCGCCACGGGCCCCGCCTGCGGCCCGGGCATGGGGCCCCACCGTGAGACAACCGAGTAGACCGGGCCGCGACGGGATCGCAAGCCGGACGGCGATCGCGCTCCTGGTCGTCCTGACGATCTCCGCCGGCTCGGCGCTCGCCCTGCCCCCCGACGGCGACCCCTGGATCCAGGTCCAGACGACCAACCTCATCCTGTTCAGCGACGCGCCGCAGGAGCAGACCGTCCGGATCGGCGCCGACCTGGAGCGGTTCCGCGTGGCTCTGTCGCGGTCCCACCCGACCTTCTCGTTCAGGTCGACGCGGCCCACCTTCATCTATGTGTTCCGCAGCGCCGCCGCGTTCCGCTCGTACGCCGGAGCGAAGGGCGGCTCCCGGATATTCGAGGCGGGCGTCTTCCTGCCCCGCGAGGATGCCAACTACGTCGCCATGGAGACCGAGCACGACGCGTCGCGCATCATCTACCACGAGTACATGCACTACTTCCTGCACAACAACCTGCCCTCCATACCGCGCTGGTTCGACGAAGGGGTCGCCGAGTGCTACAGCACCTTCCGGGTCGACGAGAAGGGAGCGCAGCTCGGCCTGCCGATCGAGGGCCACCTGCGCTGGCTGGCCGAGCATCCGTTGATCCCGTTGCACGATCTGTTCGCCGTCGAGAGCACGTTCACCTTGCAGGAAGAGGAGGCCCGGACGGGGACGTTCTACGCCCAGTCCTGGGCGCTCGTCCACGACCTGCTGTGGGGCAACCCGCAGCGCCGCCCCCAGCTCTCCGCGTTCCTCGACGGCCTGCAGCGCGGCTTGAGCCTCGAGGACGCCTTCCGCGCGGGCTTCCCGGCCGGCTACGACGATCTGCAGACCGAGATCGCGCGCTACGTGTCGCAGCGGAAGTTTCCCTACAACACGATGCCGTTCGAGACGCAGAGCGCCGACGCGAAGGCCCGGGTGACGCCGATGGCGCGCGACGAGGTGCTGTATCGCCTGGGCGATCTGCTGGCGCAGCTCTCCGTGGATCGCGGCGCCGAGGCCGAGGAGCATTTCCAGGCGGCGACGAAGATCAACCCGGCGAACGCCGCCGCCTACGCCGGTCTCGGCCTGCTGCGCTACCGGCAGGACCGTTTCGCCGAGGAAGCCGCCTTCTACGACAAGGCGGTGGCGCTCGACCCCGGGAACTATCTCACCAACTTTCGCTACGCGCGCAGCCTGCTGCACCAGCCGGAAGCCGGCGCGCGCCCCGAGACGGTGCGGCACGCCCGTGAGCTGCTGAACAAAGTCATCGCGCTGCGCCCCACGTTCGCCGAGGCCTACGTCGAGCTGGGGATGAGCTACGTGACCAACCTCGGGGAGCCGGCGGCCGGCATCGCGGCGCTCGAGAAGGCGCGCGGCCTGCTGCCGACCCGGATGGACCTCCCGCTGAACCTGGTCCATCTTTACCTGCGCGCCGGCGACCGCGCCAGGGCGCAGGACCTGGTCGACAGCGTGCTGAGCCGGGGGAACGATCCCGTGTCGCTGGAGGCGGCCCGCCTGGCGCTGGCCCTCTCGGATCCGGCCAGGACCGCCCTGCTCGAGACCGACGAGGCGGCCCGGCGGCGGGCCGAGCAGGAGTTTCTCGATCTGACCCGGGATCCCGAGTCCCGGAGGATTCTCGAGCAGCAGCTCGCCCAGGGGCAGGATTTCGTCACGTACAACAAGCAGGTCGAAATCTACAACAAGGCGATCGATCTGGCGAACCGGCGGGACTACAAGGGGGCGATCAAGCTGCTGGAGACGATGCTGCCGGAGATCAAGGACAAGGATCTGGCGGAGCAGACCCGGAGCCTGCTGGCGCGACTCCGGCAGGACGCCTCCCGCAAGCCGAAAGCGCCGAGTTGAGGCCACCGGCGCCCGCCCCCGGGTTCTTCGCGCCGATCACGATGCGCGTATAATCCGGCTCCATGGACAAGATTCGCATCCAGGGACCGTGCCGGCTCGAGGGGCGCGTCCGGATCAGCGGCGCCAAGAACGCCGTCCTGCCCGAGATGGCGGCCGCCCTCCTGGTCGAGGGGCCGGTCGCCCTCGGCAACGTGCCGATGGTGCGCGACGTCGAGACCATGGCGCGGGTCCTGCGGCACCTCGGGATGCGCGACCTGGTCCTCGAGGGAGGCGCGCTGCGACTCGGCGCGGGCGGGCCGGGGGAGCCCGAAGCGCCCTACGCCCTGGTGAAGACGATGCGCGCCTCGATCCTGGTCCTCGGGCCGCTGCTGGCGCGGCTGGGCCGGGCGCGCGTCTCCCTGCCGGGGGGCTGCGCCATCGGGGCGCGGCCGGTCGACCTGCACATCGAGGCGCTCCGGCGGTTGGGGGCGACGATCGACATCGAGCACGGCTACGTCGTCGCCTCGTGCCGCCGTCTGAAGGGGGCGGAGATTCCCTTCGACAGGAAGACGGTCACGGGGACTGAAAACCTGATGATGGCGGCGGTCCTGGCCGAGGGGCGGAGCGTGTTGCGCAACTGCGCCCGGGAGCCGGAGGTCGCCGACCTGGGCCTCTTCCTCAACGCCTGCGGCGGACGGGTCGAGGGGGCCGGCACCGACACGATCACCATCGACGGCGTGCCGCGCCTGCACGGCACCGAGCACCGCGTCATCCCCGACCGGATCGAGACCGGGACCTTCCTGATGGCGGCCGCGGCGACCGGGAGCGGCATCACGGTCGAGCAGTGTGAGCCGGGCCACCTGGTGGCGGTCCTCGACAAGCTGCGGGAATCGGGCGTCGACTTCGTCGTCGGACGGGACACGATCGAGGTGCGTCCCGGCGACGCTCTGCGCGCCGCCAACGTCATCACGCTTCCCTACCCCGCCTTCCCGACCGATCTCCAGGCGCAGTACATGGCTCTGATGACCCGCGCCGAAGGGGTGTCGATCATCACCGAGTCGGTGTTCGAGAACCGGCTCATGCATGTCGGGGAGCTGCGGCGGATGGGGGCGCGCATCGTCGTGGACGGCCAGACGGCGATCGTGGCGGGGCCGGCTCCGTTGTCCGGCGCCCCGGTCATGGCGAGCGACCTGCGCGCCTCGGCCTGTCTCATCGTCGCCGGCCTCGCCGCCGAGGGGGAGACGACCATCGATCGTGCCTATCACATCGACCGGGGGTACGAGCGGGTGGAGACGAAGTTCCAGTCACTGGGCGCCCGGATCGAGCGGGTCCGGGCCTGACGGACACTGCGGAGGGATCATGGCCGAGTGCATCTTCTGCAAGATCGGGCGGAAGGAGATCCCCGCGAGGATCGTCTATGAGGACCGCCAGGTGGTCGCCTTCGAGGACATCACGCCGCAGGCGCCGACCCATACGCTGGTAATCTCCAAGAGCCACTTCGCCACTCTGAACGACGTCGGGGCGGAGGAGGAGGCGCTCCTCGGCCACATGATGCTGGTGGCCACGCGCGTGGCCCGGGACAAGAAGCTCGACAAGGAAGGGTACCGCCTGGTCGCCAACTGCCTGGAGAGCGCCGGCCAGTCGGTCTTCCACATCCACCTGCACCTGCTCGGCGGACGGCGCTTCTCGTGGCCTCCGGGATAGACGCGGGCGGAGCACGCACTTTTCGTCGCACGGCCGGGGCGCGTCTCCTCGGGGCCGCCTGCGCCCTGCTCTTCACGGGAGCCGCGATCTCCCGGGCCGGCGCGGCCGGCTTCACCGCCGGCTTTGCCCTGATGGGGGCGCTCGCCGTCCTCAGCCTCGTCAACCTCGCCGGGGCCTTCGCCGATCGCTACACGCTGGACGCCGGGGGGATCGAGTACCGCAACGCGATCCTCGCCCTGGTCGGTCGGGGACACCGCCGCGTCGCCTGGGACGACGTGATCCAGGTGCGCGAGCACCGTCGCCTCCGGGCCGGCCGCCCCGAGGACCGGCCGAGCGCGATCATCCTGACGCCCCGGTCGGGCCGCCGCCTGGTGCTCGACTCCCTGCAGGACTATGACGAGGTCGTCAGGGCGGTGCGGCGCCGCTGCCGTCCGGCTCAGTAGCCGGTCTTCTTGTCCACCTCGTTCAGCAGAGGATCGGAGCCCAGGTAGCGCTTGAGGTTGCGCAGGAAGAGCCGGGCGGCCCGCGCCATGTATTCGGGGTGGGTGCCGGCGACGTGCGGGGTCAGGACGACGTGCGGCATCGTCCAGAGGGGGCTGGCCGCCGGCAGCGGCTCGGTGGCGAAGACGTCGAGCCCGGCGCCGGCGATCCATCCCTCGCGCAGGGCGCGCACGAGAGCCGACTCCTGGACCAGCGCTCCACGGCCGATGTTGACGAGCAACGCGGTGGTCTTCATCCGCTTCAGCTGACGCTCGCCGATCAGCCCCTGCGTGGCGGAGGTCAAAGGGAGCGCCACGACCAGGATGTCGGCGTTGCGGAACAGCCTGTCCTCCTTGCCGGCGGTCAGCAGGCGATCGACGCAGTCGGGCTTCGGGCGGGCCGTGCGCGTCAGCCCCCAGACCGTCATCCCGAAGGCGCGGGCGCGGACCGCCAGCTCGCGCCCGATGTCGCCCAGGCCGAGGATCCCCAGCAGCTTCCCCTGCAGCTCCTCCAGGGGCGGCTGGCGACCGTAGATCGGCTCCTGCACCCAGCGGCCTTCCGACTGGGCGCGCACCGCGTCGGCGACCCCGCGCGTCAGCGCCAGGATGAGCGCCAGGACATGCTCGGCCACCGCCACCGAGTTCACGCCCCGCGACGACGTGACCCGGATCGGGCTCTTCAGAAGCTCCGGGTTGAGCACCCGGTCGACCCCCGCCAGCGGCGTGTGCAGCCAGGCCAGGCGCTTCGCCGCCTCCACGTGGCGGCGCGCCAGGCCCCAGGCGAACAGCACCTCCGCCTCCGGCAGCGCCCGCGTGAACGCCTCCTCGGTCAGAGGCACCTCCAGGTCGAAGGTCGTGCGCGCCCGCCGGCGGATCTTTTCGAGATACCCCTCCGGCAGCCTCCAGATCGGCAGGTGGTGCGGCAGGTAGATGGCGA
Source organism: Candidatus Polarisedimenticolia bacterium (assembly GCA_035762745.1). GTDB lineage: Bacteria > Acidobacteriota > Polarisedimenticolia > Gp22-AA2 > Gp22-AA2 > DASTNM01. Next base: position 4,386 of record DASTNM010000567.1, on the reverse strand, counting down.
GGTGGCGCGGCTTGCGGGTCGGCACGGTCGACGGACCTCCGGGGCTCCGGTTCGCGAAGGGCGCCTCCCGGGGCGCCCGGCGCGCCATTCTACGACAAGGCGACGACGCCACCGCAAGCCGCAGCCGCGCCCCGCGGGCGCGGGGCACGGCTCCTCGTGCGGGGGATGCTTCGCCGGCGACCCTGTTTGACACTCCCGCGGCCCCTGCCCTAAGATCATCGGTCGCCCTGAAGCGCATCGCGCGCACATCTCTCGGGAGGAGCCGCCCCGCCGCCATGTCCGTCGATTCGATCGTCATCAAGGGCGCCGCCGAGCACAACCTCAAGCAAATCGATCTCACCCTGCCGCGCAACGCCCTCATCGTCCTCACCGGCCTGTCGGGATCGGGCAAGTCGTCCCTGGCCTTCGACACCATCTATGCCGAGGGACAGCGACGTTACGTCGAGTCGCTCTCGGCCTACGCGCGGCAGTTCCTGGAGCAGATGGAGAAGCCCGAGGTCGAGTCGATCGAAGGGCTCTCCCCCGCCATCTCGATCGAGCAGAAGACCACCTCGCGCAACCCGCGCTCGACCGTCGGCACGGTGACCGAGATCTACGACTACCTGAGGCTCCTGTTCGCCCGCATCGGCGTGCCGCATTGCCACCAGTGCGGCAAGGCGATCACGCGGCAGACGGTGCAGCAGATCGTCGACCAGGTGCTGGATCGTCCGATCGGCACCAAGGTGCAGGTCCTGGCGCCGATCGTCCGCGGGCGCAAGGGGGAATACCGCAAGCAGCTCTTCGACATGATCAAGAAGGGCTTCGTGCGGGCGCGCGTCGACGGGCAGGTGCTCGAGATCGCCGACGGCATCGCCCTCGACAAGCAGAAGAAGCACACCATCGAGATCGTCGTCGACCGCCTGGTCCTGAAGCCCGAGATCCGGAACCGTCTGACCGACTCGATGGAGACGGCGCTGAAGCTGGCCGAGGGCCTGGTCACGGTGAACGTCCTGGGCGAGAAGGCCGGCGACCTGGTCTTCTCGGACAAGCTGGCGTGCGTCACGTGCGGTGTCTCGGTCCCCGAGCTGGCGCCCCGGATGTTCTCCTTCAACTCGCCGTACGGCGCCTGCCCTTCGTGCGACGGCCTGGGGGCCCATCTCGAGATCGACCCGGCCAAGATCATCACGAACCCCGACGCCTCGGCCCGCCAGGGGGCGATCGAGGGGACCTGGGGCTTCGGCAAGTCGATGCTCAACCTGGCGCTGCAGGCGCTGGCGAAGTCGATGCGCTTCGACCCCGACCTGCCGTTCGCCAGGCTGCCGAAGGAGGCGCAGCGTCAGCTCCTGTACGGCAGCGGCGAGACCGAGTACGACTACGCCTACGTCGAGGGGCGCAGTCGCTACTACTTCCGCAAGCCGTTCGAGGGGGTGATCCCCTCGCTGATGCGGCGTTACAAGGTGAGCGAGTCCGCGTCGCTGCGGGAGGAGATCGAGCGCTACATGTCGCTCGAGCCGTGCCTCGTCTGCGAGGGGGCGCGCCTCAAGCCGGAATCGCTCGCGGTGCGCATCGCCGGCCGCAACATCGCGCATTACACCGGCCTGACGATCAAGGAGGCGGTGCGCACCTTCGACGCGTTGACGCTGAGCGAGCGTGAGCGCCACATCGCGCACCAGGTGCTCAAGGAGATCCGCGAGCGCCTGGGCTTCCTGCTCAACGTCGGCCTCGGCTACCTCAGCCTGTCGCGCACCGCCGCCACGCTGTCGGGCGGCGAGGGACAGCGCATCCGGCTGGCGACGCAGATCGGCTCGCGCCTCACCGGCGTGCTCTACGTCCTCGACGAGCCCTCGATCGGGCTGCACCAGCGCGATAATCGCAAGCTCCTCGACACGCTCTGTGCCATGCGTGATCTGGGGAACACGGTCATCGTCGTCGAGCACGACGAGGAGACGATCCGCTCGGCCGACCATGTCGTCGACCTGGGTCCGGGCGCCGGAGAGGAGGGCGGACGGGTCGTCGCCCAGGGAACGCCGGAGCAGATCGCGGCCGCTCCCGAATCGCTGACCGGGCAGTATCTCTCGGGCGCCCGGTCCATCCCGCTGCCGGCCCGGCGTCGCACGGCCCCGCCGCGTGTGGTCGGCGGCACGGCGGCGCGGGCCGCCTCCGGCTCCGGCGGCCGTCGCGCCGAGCGCGGCTGGTTGACGCTGCTGCAGGCCGGGGAGAACAACCTCAAGACCATCGACGTCCGCTTCCCGCTCGGGCTGTTCACCTGCGTCTGCGGCGTCAGCGGCTCGGGCAAGAGCACGCTCGTCAATGAGACGCTTTACAAGGCGCTGGCGCGCACCCTGTACCGGACGCCGCTGCGCCCGGGGCGCCACACGGGGCTGCTCGGGATCGATCAGGTCGACAAGGTCATCGACATCGACCAGTCGCCGATCGGCCGCACGCCGCGCAGCAACCCCGCCACCTACACCGGTCTGTTCACGCCGATCCGCGATCTCTTCTCGTCCGTCCCCGAGGCGCGCGCCCGCGGCTACCGCCCGGGGCGTTTCTCGTTCAACGTCAAGGGTGGGCGCTGCGAGGCCTGCGAGGGGGACGGAATCATCAAGATCGAGATGCACTTCCTCCCCGACGTCTACGTCACCTGCGAGGAGTGCAAGGGCCGCCGCTACAACCGCGAGACCCTCGAGGTGCGCTACAAGGAGCGCAACATCGCCGACCTCCTCGAGATGTCGGTGAAGGAGGCGCTGCCGTTCTTCGAGAACGTCCCGGCCATCCGCCGCAAGCTCGAGACGCTCGACGCCGTCGGGCTGTCCTACATCAAGCTCGGGCAGTCGGCGACCACTCTGTCCGGCGGCGAGGCGCAGCGCATCAAGCTGTCGAAGGAGCTGAGCCGGCGATCCACCGGCCGCACGGTCTACATCCTCGACGAGCCGACGACCGGCCTGCACTTCGAGGACATCCGCAAGCTCCTCGGCGTGCTGAACGCCCTGGTCGACCAGGGGAACACCGTCATCGTCATCGAGCACAACCTCGACGTCATCAAGACCGCCGACTGGATCATCGACCTCGGACCCGAGGGGGGCGACGAGGGCGGCCTGGTGGTCGCGGAGGGCCCGCCCGACCAGGTCGCCGCGGTTTCGCAGTCCCACACCGGTGTCTTCCTGAAGCGCATCCTCGGCCGCCCGCAACGGGGGACCGCCGCTCCCGCCGCCGGCCCCCGCGCCAAGAACGGGGCCGCTACGCCACCGCACGAGGCGGCGTCGTAGGCGGTCCGCGATGTCGTCCTTGCCCGTCGCATCGAGCGGCGCTATAGTCCGGCCCTGACGTCCTGCGCCAGGCGCGGCCTGAGGTCTGACATGGCATCCCACGAATCGCCGGGGAGCTCCGCCCCACCTGCGACGCCCATCGACGCCGAGCCCACGCACAGCGAAGACGGCGTCGATCTGACCCTCATCCGCTGGATGCTCTCGTTGACGCCGACCGAGCGCCTGGAGGTGCTGCAGGAGTGCGCCCGGTCGATCCTGAGGCTGCGCGGTGAAGACGTCGAAGACTGATTATCTGGCGATCCTGCGCGCCCTCGTCGAGCACCACGTCGACTTCATCATCGTCGGAGGTGTCTGCGCGGTGCTCCACGGGGCGCCCATCGCGACCTTCGACCTCGACGTGGTTCATTCGCGGGCACCGGCGAACGTCGACCGCCTCCTGGCGGCCCTCGCGTGGCTCGATGCTCACTTCAGAGGCCAGGGCGGGAGGCCGCTCACGCCCGATCGATCGCACCTGTCCTCACCGGGGCATCAACTTCTGATGACGCGATTCGGACCGCTCGATGTTCTCGGAGTCATCGGCCGGGGTCGCGGCTATGACGAGTTGCTGGCTCAAACGGTGAGCCTCGATCTCCAGGGTGGGCTCAAGGTCCGACTCCTCGACCTTCAGGCCCTGATCCAGACCAAGGAAGAGGCGGCGCGGGACAAAGACAAAGCGGTGCTCGCGATCCTCCGCCGGACCCTGGGAGAGCGAACCAAGGTCTGACCCCGGCGAGCGCGCCGCGGTCCGAAGGGCCGGCTGGCCCTGATGGTGTTCCTCCGAGCGACGGGTGACATGCAGCTGCAGCGCTGGTACGAGAAGTAAGGCGATGCCGGGAAGGACCGCGCCGCCGAGGCGGACCCGGCCGCTCACGGCGGTGCTCGTCTCGCTTCTCTCCGGGGGGCTGGGGTGTGGCGGCGAACGGGCCGCCGCGCCGCCGCAGGGCCCCGGCGAAGGGAGCGTGCGGACGCAGCGCTACCTCGCCCTCGGCGACTCGTACACCATCGGCGAGAGCGTCGACGTCGCCGAGCGCTTTCCGGACCGCCTGGCGGCGCTCCTGCGGGAGCAAGGCGTGGGGCTCGCCGATCCGACGATCATCGCCCG
>DASTNM010000566.1:0-5948 GCA_035762745.1 Candidatus Polarisedimenticolia bacterium | reverse complement strand
AGAAGCCGGGCCAGAAATCGACACGCACCTCCCCCGGCTCCGGCGCGGTTCCGAAGGGTCCGCGCGGTTCAGGTGTCGGATCGCTCCGGAGCTCGATGCGCGCCCGGCTCGTGTTCCCCGCGGCATCCCCGACGACGATCTCCATCAGGTGCGGGCCGGGCTCGAGGTCGATCGCCCCCGGGTAGCCTTCCGGCGCCCGCTCCCCGTCGACCGGGAGATCTCCGCCCGCCAGCTCGTTGCCCGGCAGTCTGACGAGCCGATAGGAGAAATGCGCCGGCCCGAGACGGCTGCCCCGGTGATCGAAGACCAGCCCCGATTCCGGGTACTGGTCGAACCGGAAGGAGCGCGGTGCGAAGCGATAGCGCATCCTGCCGTCGATCGACATCTCCACCGCGCCCACGCCGGAGCGCCCACCGTTCCCCGCCGGATCATAGGTCGAGAGCGACGCGACGAATGGCCCGCGGATGCGCACCGGATCGGCGGTGGTTTCGATGCCGCCGCGCCCGGTGAGCGGGTAGGTCCGCTCGCGCCACACACCATCGACGAACGCCTGCGGTGAGGCGGCGGTGACGGTCAGCGACTCCAGGACCGGACGGACCCGGTCGGCGGGCGGGCGGAGCCCGGCCGCGAACGGGTCGATCGGAGCGTCGTCGTGATCACGCACCTCGAAGTGCAGGTGCGGCAGTCCGACCCCCGACTCACCCGAGAAGGCGATCACCTGCCCGCGGCGCACCGCGATCGGCGGATCGAGGTAGATGTCGCCGGGATAACGTGTCTTCGCCTCCGACTGCCTCCGGGCGACACGCCGCTCCAGGTGCAGGACCGCCTCCTCGTAGCGCTCCAGGTGTCCATAAACCGAGACCCGGCCATCGGGATGTCGGAGGTAGAGCGCCCGACCGTAGCCGCGCCACTCGACCTTGAGGCGATAGATGACCCCCGTGGCCGCGGCGCGCACCTTGTAGCCGGTCCGCCCCCCCGTCGAGATGTCGATCCCGGCGTGCAGGTGGTCGTAACGGTACTCGGCGAACGAGGAGAGGAGGGCGCCGGGGACCTCCAGGGGCCAGAGGAGCGCCCGGGACGTCGGCGCCGCGACTCCCGCCGCGGCGGACGGAGAGAAGGGCGGGAGACCCCCGAGCGCCAGGCAGGCGCTCAGGAGCAGCGTGATCTTCGTGAGGCTCGGCAGGCGTCCCATCCGACCGGCATTGTAGCGGTAAAGGGCTTCAAAGTTGATCGGAGCGTGGTTTGACATCCCTTCCGGCCATCCATTATCATCGCCGCCGCCTGCAGTGCGTAAGTCCATCGAGGGCAAAGGTATAGCGTCATGGCCGCCGACCCGTTCAAGGATCTCACCACCCGTTACAAGAAGGGTGACATGATCTTCAAGGAAGGGGACCTCGGCAGCGAGATGTTCGTCGTGCAGTCGGGGGCGGTCCGCATCTTTCGTGAGATCGACGGCGTGAAGCAGGAGCTGGCCATCATGGAGAAGGGGGATTTCTTCGGTGAATTCGCGGTCCTCGAGGGGCTGCCGCGCACCTCCTCCGCCGAGGCCCTCGACCCGACCGACCTCATAGAGATCAACACCACCACCTTCGACAAGATGATCCGCAGCAACATCGAGATCGCCGTCCGCATGCTCCGCAAGCTCAGCAATCGTCTGCAGGAGGCCAACCACAAGATCGAGCTTCTGTCGCGCGCCACGACGAGCGGCAAGGGCGCGCCGGCGCGTCTCGGCGTCGTCGACGTCGACCGGCCGTCGGAGGCGCCGCCCCCCGCCGTCAACGCGCCGCCGGCCGTGGGAGTGCAGGCGGCCCCGCAGCCGATCGCCGACGTGGAGGTGCCGCAGGGAGCGCTGGCGCTCTTGATCTTCGAAGGAGGATCCCGCCTCTTCCCGATCACCGGCGACACCGCCCTCATCGGGCGCTACGATCCGGTGACCGGCACCCGCCCCGAGATCGACCTCACGCAGGTCGACATCAACCGCTCGGTGTCGCGAAGGCACGCCAAGATCGTCGTCGTGGACGGCGCCTTTCAGATCTCGGAGGAGGTGGGGGCCCTGAACGGCACTTTCGTGAACGGCCAGCGCCTGACCTCCGGCAAGCCGGCGACCATCGTCAGCGGCGACAAGGTGGGGCTGGGAATGGTCTCCCTCATCTTCAAGACGGCGGAGCGCGGGACCCGCAAGACGGCCCCGGCCCGGAAGTCCTGAGGTCCCCCCGGTGGCCCACGCCGATCTGCGCGCCTTCCTGTCTCTGCTGGAGCAGAAGCACGAGCTGGTGCGGATCCAGGAACCGGTGAGCGCCGATCTCGAGATCAGCGCGATCGCCGACCGGGTTTCCAAGTCACCGGGGGGCGGCCCGGCGCTTCTCTTCGAAAAGGTGCAGGGTCACCCGCAACCGGTGCTGATCAACGCCCTCGGGTCGATCGCCCGCATGAAGCTGGCGCTCGAAGTGGACGACCTCGACGCCTTCGGCGCGCGTATCGACGCCCTTCTGGACTCGAAGGCCCCGGCTTCGCTTCTCGACAAGATCCGCCTGCTCCCGAAGCTCAAGGATCTCTCGGACCTTTTCCCGGTCCAGGTCCGCAAGGGGGCCTGCCAGGAGGTGGTGGAGCGCGAGAACCCCTCGCTCCTCTCCCTGCCGGTCTTGAAGTGCTGGCCGGGCGACGCCGGCCGCTATATCACCCTGCCCCTCGTCTTCACCCGCGACCCGGAGACGGGGGTGCGCAACTGCGGCATCTACCGCATGCAGGTGTTCGACGCCCGGACGGCCGGCATGCACTGGCAGATCCACAAGCACGGGGCGCACCATCACCGTCTCTCCGAGGAGCGTAGCCGCCGGCTCGAGGTCGCCTGCGCCCTGGGCGCCGACCCGGCGCTGGTCTTCGCGGCCGCGGCCCCCCTCCCCGACGGAGTGGACGAGATGTTCCTGGCCGGCTTCGTGCGCCGCGAGCCGGTGCCGATGGTCCGCTGCGTGAGCGTCGACGTGGAGGTGCCGGCGACGGCCGAGATCGTCCTGGAGGGGTACGTCGACCCGCAGGAGCGGCGGCGCGAGGGCCCGTTCGGCGATCACACGGGCTACTACTCGCTAGCCGACGAGTACCCGGTGTTTCATCTGACCTGCGTGACACATCGCGAGCGGCCCATCTATCAGACGACGATCGTCGGCCCGCCGCCGATGGAGGACTTCGCCATCGGCAAGGCGATCGAGCGGATCTTCCTGCCGCTCATGAAGCGTCAGCTGCCCGAGATCGTCGACATCCACATGCCGGCGCAGGGGATCTTCCACAACCTGATCCTGGTGGCGCTGCGCAAGCGCTATCCGGGACACGCCCGCAAGGTGATGCACGCCATCTGGGGCATGGGCCAGGCGATGTTCAGCAAGGTGATCGTCGTGGTGGACGACGACGTCGACGTGCAGGACGTGGCCCAGGTCGCCTGGAAGGCGCTCAACCACATCGATCCCGAGCGCGACATCGAGTTCGTGCTCGGGCCCGTGGACGTCCTCGACCACGCCGCGCGCCTGCCGCAGTACGGCTCGCACATGGGCGTCGACGCGACCCGCAAATGGCCGGGCGAAGGGTTCACCCGTCCATGGCCGGACGAGATCCGCATGGACGCCGAGACCCTGGCTCTCGTCGAGCGCAAATGGACCCGGTACGGCATCGGCTAGGAAGGAGACGGCATGGCCAACTTCATCGGCGGCTCGGCCTACGCCATGTCGAAAGACATCGCGGAGGGGATGATCCTCGTCAACTCGAACACCTTCAAGAAATTCACTCCGTTGGAGCTCAAGCAGCTGTCCTTCGAGCTCGACAAGGTGCAGAAAGAAGCGCGCTCCGAGCAGCCGCCCCAGGACGACACGCAGGCGATCCAGAAGCGCGGCCGGAAGCTCAGCCGGATCACCACCGCCATGAACATCATCAACGCCGCGATGAGCCGGAAGCCGTGAGGCGGCGCGCGGCGACGGGACGCTGGTGACGACTGACGCGCGGCCCCGCGTCCTGTCCGGATTCCGCCCGACCGGGCCGATGCACGTCGGCCATCTGGTCGGCGCCCTGGATAACTGGGTGAAGCTGCAGACGACCCACGACTGCTTCTTCGCCATCTGCGACTGGCACGCTCTCACCAGCGAGTACGAGAACACCGGCCCGCTGCGGGACTACATCTTCGAGATGGCCGTCGACTGGCTGGCCGCCGGCCTCGACCCGCGGAAATGCACGATCTTCATCCAATCGCGCGTTCCCGAGCACGCGGAGCTACACCTTCTGCTGTCGATGATCGTGCCGCTCTCCTGGCTGGAGCGGGTGCCGACGTACAAGGAACAGCAGCAGCAGGTCGCCAACCGCGATCTGGGAAACTACGGCTTCCTCGGATACCCGGTGCTGCAGGCCGCCGACATCCTGATCTACAGGGCCCACCTGGTGCCGGTGGGAGAGGACCAGCTGGCGCACCTCGAGCTGTGCCGGGAGATCGCGCGGCGGTTCAACGGCCTGTACGGCGACGTCTTCCCGGAGCCGCAGGCGCTGACCACGAGAACGCCGCGCCTTCCCGGAACCGACGGGCGCAAGATGAGCAAGTCCTACGGCAACGCCATCAATCTCTCGGATCCACCGGAGAAGGTCCGGGAGAAAATCCTGACGATGGTCACCGATCCGGCCCGCAAACGCCGCACCGATCCCGGCAACCCGGACATCTGCCCGGTGTTCGATTTCCACAAGTCGTTCTCCGCCGACGACACGATCGCGCGGGTCGATGTCGAGTGCCGTCGGGCGGGGATCGGCTGCATCGACTGCAAGAAGAGCCTCCTGACGCACCTGGAGCCGATCCTCGCGCCGTTCCAGGAGCGGCGTCAGAGGCTCCTGAGCGATCGCGACGGTATCCGGGACATCCTCGAAGCGGGAGCGGCCCGGGCGCGTGCCGAGGCGCGCGCCACCCTCGAGAGAGTGCGCGCCGCCATGAAGATCGACTGAGGAGAGGCCGATGAGCGACATCTCCACCGGAACGACGCCGCGTCCCGAGACTCCCTGGCAGGTGCGGCTCACGGCCTTCAAGGGTCCTCTGGACGTCCTCCTGCACCTGATTCGGATCGAGGAGATTAAGGTGGCGGAGATTCCGGTCCTGGAGGTGGCGCGACAATACGACGAATACCTCTCCCTCTGGCGCGATCCGAACCTGGACAGCGCGGGAGATTACCTGGTCATGACCGCGACGCTGGCACACATGAAATCGCGCTCGCTCCTGCCCCCCGATCCGGCGGAGGCCACGGCGCGGGACGAGGGCCCGTCCCCCCTGGAGCGGCTGCTTCCCGCGGCGCAAGGGATCCGGCGGGCCACAGAGCACCTGCAGGAGAGGGAGGCCGTCATGGAGCTTGTCTTCTCCCGACCGGCCGATCGCGTCGCCGACTACGTGGGGGAGCAGGGGATCGAGGCGGATCTCTCCGCCCTGCTGCGCGCCTTCCAGGAGATCCTCCGCCGCCTCGGCGACGACCCGGCGTCCCGCCTGACGCGCGAGCGCATGACGCTGGTCGAGCGGATCAACTGGCTCCTGGAGACGGTCACCCGCGAGCGCCGGATCGGCTTCCGCTCGCTCTTCTCGGGCCTGGCCGACCGGGTCTCCTGCATCCTCACCTTCCTCGCCCTGCTGGAGCTGATCCGTCTCCGCCTGGTGCGGGCGTTCGCCAGTCATCACCAGGAGGACCTGGTCGTGACCCTCGCCGAGGAGACCTCCGTCACGGATCGCGACGGGGACGGGGAGCGCTCCAATGCCTGACGTCGCGCCGGTTCCTTCCGGGGACACGTTGCGTGCCATTCTCGAAGCCCTGGTCTTCGCCGCCGAGGAGCCTCTGACGCCGGAGGACGTTCTCGATCTCTTCCCGGGGATCACCAGGGAGGCGGTCCTCGCCTCGCTCGAGGACCTGACCCGCGCCTGCGAGGGCCAGGAGCGGGGCCTG
>DASTNM010000565.1:0-4889 GCA_035762745.1 Candidatus Polarisedimenticolia bacterium | reverse complement strand
CGCCGTCAAGGACACGGTGAGACAGGCGATGACCGCGGCCCGAACGAGCGCCCCGGTGGATGCTGCACGGGAGAGTGCCAGACGCTCCGGCATGGAGAGCGATATTAGGCGATGGCGTCGCTGCGTTTCAACCGCGGTGCCTCGAGATCGACTCCGTCGCAAGGGCGGCCGGCGGGTATATTTCCCTCACTCGAGGGAATCGCGGCCCCGTCCGAAGGGAGTACCGCCATGCGCAACCTGCTTCGAATCTCAACGTGCGGCAGAAGGATCTTCGTCCTTCTGGTCGTCATTCTCATCTCCGCCGCGTGCAACGGCGGCGACAAGGGCTCACGGTTCCTGCTGCCCGGCGCCTGCGATCTGTCGGCCGCCGATCTGGCCGGCTTCTGGCAGGTCGACTTCGGCCTCGAGCCGGCGACCCGAACCCTGGTGCAGTGCGACAACCCGAGCGCCGAGGGCCGCGCGATCCGCACGCCCGACAATCCGTTCTGTGTGGGTCCTCTGCCCTGCGGCCCTTCAGGGGCCCGGTACAACGTCACCGTCACCGCCGGATCGGGCCGCGCGCTGACCGTTGTGGGTGGGGGGGTCTATCGGCAGGACGAGCTGAACGGCAGTGTCGAGGCCGGCACCTGCCTCGCCGCTCTCCGCCTCTGGCTCAACGAGGGGAGCTCCTTCATACGCTGCGGCGGGTCGCTCGACAAGGAGAGCCGCCGCATCTCCCTGACGTGCGACTCGGCGCAGGTCGACTCCAATGGCGACGGCATCCTCGACGCGGTCTGCAAGCTCGACACCCCCCTCGACGCGATCGTGACCCTCCTGGGCGGCGTCGTCCTGGAATAGCCCACGGATTGCCAGACCGGGGCGACCCCGCTTAGAATGGCGCCGGCCCGGTCGCTCCTCATCGCGGGCCTTCAAGGAGCCTGCCGATGCCAAGCCGGAACGGAACTCTGCGGCGCACGACCCTCCTGGGCATGATGGTTCTTTCGCTGGGCCTGGCCGCCTCCTGCAACAGCAGCGGGAACACGACGATCATCAACCAGAATCTCGACTGCGGCCTGACGCGCTTCGACCTGCTCGGGAACTGGAGGGTCGACTACACCACCTCCGGGACCCGCGGCCTGACCAACTGCACCGGTCTCGTCCCGAGCCTGACCGGCTCCATCGATACGACCGGCATCTCGAAGACCTACTCCGGCGTCGACGTCTTCGGCAGCGACGGGAGCGCCAGCTTCAAGGTGCTCGGCTTCGAAAGCACCCCCCAGAACTCCCAGGGCGATCTGACCGGCAGCGTCCAGGCCGACTCCTGTCTGGCGTTCTTCAGGGCCTGGGAGAGCGACGATGGCGCCTACGTGCAGTGCATCGGGACGTTCGACCGAACCGCCCGGCAGATCATCGGCCAGTGCGATTCGGCCGAGGTCGATACCAACGCCGATGACACCCCTGACACGTCGTGCAGCCTCAGCGCCACCTACGACGTGGTGGTCGACCTTCTCTGATAGAATAGTCGCCCCAGGAGGAACACCGATGTCGGATACGCTGCTCGATCAGATCAAGAAGGAAATCGCCTCGACGCCGATCGTCCTGTTCACCAAGGGGACGAAGGAGATGCCGATGTGCGGCTTCTCCGCCCGGACGATCGCCGTCTTCAAGGAATTGGGAAAGCCGTTCAAGACGATCGATATCCTGCCCGACCCGCGCCTTCGCCAGACCTTGTCGGCCTACAGCAACTGGCCGACGATCCCGCAGGTCTTCATCCAGGGGAAGTTCATCGGCGGCTGCGACATCGTCACCGAGATGCACCAGAAGGGCGAGCTGCAGCCGATCGTCGAGGCGGCCTTCAAGTAAGCGCCACACGCCCGGCCCCTGTCGCTCCCAATCGCCAGGATCAGGATCCGTCGAGGCCGCACGGTCTGCGGGACCCCGGCCGATCCCTCCGCGGACGCCCACCTCTTCCGCTGCCTGACGAGGTCTGAAGCCCGAACCGCCCGATCCCTACCCCCGGGGGCGGCGATCGGGGGGGGGAGGGAGAGGGCGGGAGGGGTGGCGCGGTGGGGTGTCGAGCCCTAGATTCTCCCGGTGGGGGTGTCCGCCCCCGGAGGGAAGGCCTATTCCTACGCCGGCTGAGTACGCGAAAAGAGCCAAGGAGGCGGCCCGCGCGGGGGACCACTCGCAGGCAGGGGACTTCTACCGCCTCGCCGGGGACTGGAAGCGCGCCAACCAGATGTATCTCAAAGGGTCCCACTTCGACCTCGCGGCGCGGCTGGCCGAAGAGATGGGCGACCTCCCCTCGGCCTCCCTCTACTATCTCAAGGCCGGCGACCTGCGAGCCGCCGGCGAGATCGAGCTCCGTCAGGAGAATCGGGAGAAGGCGGCGATGATGTTCCGCCGCGCCGGGGACCACATCAAGGCCGCCGAGCTCTACGACGCGCTCGACCTGTTCGAGGCGGCGGCAGAGCAGTACGACAAGGGGGGCTTCCGTGAGAAGGCGGCCCTGCTCTATGTCAAGGCGGGCAAGCACCTGGCGGCCGCCAGCCTCTTCCAGGCGTTGATCGAGGCGGCGAAGCGCGATGAGCCGGGAAACTTCCGGACCGAGTCGGAGCTCGCCAGCCTCCTGAAATATCACCGCTACTGCGGTGAGCTGCTGCTCAAGGCCGATCAGCCGGAGCGGGCCGCACCGCATTTCGAAGCGGCCCTCCTGCCCGAGCAGGCGGCCTATGCCTGGCAGCGCGCCGGTCAGGTGGAGAAGGCGGCCGATATCTTCCTGCGCCTGCAGCGCCCCGAGGAGGCGTGCACGATCCTGCGTGCCGCCGGAAAAGAGATCTCGTCGCTGGCCCCGGGGGTGCAGGCCGAGATCCTGGGGCGGCAGGGGAAGCACCACGAGGCGGCCGAGCTCTTCGAGAAGGCGGGCAGCCTCTACCGGGCCGCCGAAGCCTGGAAGGAGGCGGGGGACCTGGCGCGGGCGGCGAGCCTGTTCGAGAAGGAAGGGGAGATGGAGCAGGCCTCCGACCTCTACGTGCGGGCCGGGCGACCGGCGGAGGCGGCGCGTCTGCTCGAAGGGGCGCGCGACTTCAGGAACGCGGCCGAGCTGTACCGCAAGGCGGGGCGGACCGAGGAGGCCGCGCGGGTCCTGCTCAAGGCGGGCGAGCCGGTGGCGGCGGCGCGCCTGCACTACGATCGGAAGGAGTTCGACTCCTGCATCAAGGCGCTGCAGCAGGTCGGTCCCGACGACAAGGAGTACCGGAAGGCCTCCTTCCTCCTCGGCCGCATCTTCGCCGAGCAGGGTCTGCACACCCTGGCGATCGACAAGTTCACCGCCGCGGCGGCGGGGGAGGAGGTGAACGACGAGACGGTCCTCGTCTACTACTCGCTGGCCGTGGCGCACGAAACGAACCTGCGGCCGCGCGAGGCGCTGGCCGTCTACCAGAAGATCATCGCCTTCAACTACGGCTACAAGGACGCCCTGGCGCGCATGAAGGCGATCGAGGACCAGCCTCTGAAGACCCTCGGGTCCCGCGGCGGCGCACGGGCGACGACGCAGGAGAGCGGCTGGGCCGAGCCGGATCGCTACCGCATCGAGGGCTCCCTGGGCGCCGGGAAGCTGGGCGAGGTCTTCCGCGGCACCGACACGACGCTCGGGAGACCGGTGGCGATCCGCCGGTTGAGCGAGGGGCCGGGGGAGGCGGGGAAGGTGGACCGCTTCCTGAAGGAGGCGGCGACCGCGGCACAGCTCCGGCATCCGAACATCATCTCCATCTACGACACCGGGGCCGACCGGCAGGGGAGCTTCATCGTCGCCGAGCTGGCCGAGGGGAAGACTCTGCGCACGCTGCTCAGGGAGAAGGTCCGTTTCGAGGTGAACCGGATTCTGGAGATCGGCGGGCAGATCCTGCAGGCGCTCGACCACGCGCACCAGCGCGGCATCCTGCACCGGAACCTGCGGCCCGAGAACATCTTCATCGGCAAGGACGACAAGGTGGCCGTGGCCGACTTCGGCCTGGGGGTGCGGCTGTCCGACCTGTCGACCCAGGAGCTCTCGACCGGCCGCCTCATCCAGTACACCCCCCCGGAGATGCTGCTGAAGGACCGGGTCGACCAGCGGTCGGACCTCTACTCCGTCGGGGTCATCCTGTACGAGATGGCGATCGGGCACCCGCCGTTCGAGGGGACCGACGTGGGCCACCAGCAGGCGCACGCTCCGGTTCCTCTGCCGGGCCCCGGCGAGCGGCCTCTCCCCGAGTTCCTCAAGGCCGTCATCCTGCGCTGCCTGGAGAAGGACAGGGAGACGCGCTATCCCGACGCCAAGTCGGTTCTCGAGGGGCTGACGCTGAAGGAGGTCGTGCCTGGGATCATCGTCGCCGATCGCTACGAGGTGCTGGCCGAGGTGGGGCGCGGCGGCATGGGGGCGATCTTCAGGGCCCGCGACGTCGAGCTGGACGAGACGGTCGCCCTCAAGTTTCTCAGCGGCGAGATCGCTCCCGAGCTTCTGGCCCGCTTCGTGCAGGAGATCAAGTCGGCGCGCAAGGTGATCCACCCGAACGTCGTGCAGGTCTTCACGCTGGAGAAGTGGCGCGACCATCGCTTCATCGTCATGGAGTACATCGATGGCATCCCGCTGCCGCGCTGGCTGGCCCGCACGCCGGCTCCACCGCGCCGGGAGCGCCTGCGACTGTCGCTGCAGATCGCCGCGGCGCTGGAGGCGGCGCACAAGGCCGGCATCATCCACCGCGACATCAAGCCGGAGAACATCCTCGTGACCGGCGCCGGCGAGGCCAAGGTGCTCGACTTCGGCATCGCCCGCCTCGAGACGTCGGGACATACTCTGACTTCGACCGGGACGATCGTCGGCTCACCGATGTACATGTCGCCCGAGCAGATCCAGGCGCAGAGCGTCG
>DASTNM010000564.1:0-2895 GCA_035762745.1 Candidatus Polarisedimenticolia bacterium | reverse complement strand
CGCCGTCACCGTCGTCAGGAACGGCCGCGAGGCGCTCGCCGCCCTGAAGTCGAAGCCGTTCGACGTCATCCTGATGGACGTCCAGATGCCGGTCATGGGCGGCTTCGAGGCGACCGCCGTGATCCGCCAGCAGGAGGCGGGCCGGGGCTCGCACCAGCCGATCATCGCCATGACGGCGCACGCCATGAAAGGGGACCGGGAGCGCTGCCTCGAGGCCGGCATGGACGACTACGTCACCAAGCCGGTGCGAAGCGAGGAGCTGTTCGCCGCCATCGACCGGGTGCTGGCGTCGGCGGCGGGTCGCCCCGTGGACGCGGTCCCGGTTCCCACGGCGCCCTCCCGGGCCGCGATCACGGGGGTGGACGGCGTGACCGCTCGCGTCCCGGCTGGGCCGGCGCAGCCGGCGGCGGGCGAGGTGATCGATCGGCAGGCGGTTCAGAGACGCTTCGACAGCCGGCTGCTGGCGGAGATCGTGCAGGTCTTCCTCGACAGCCACGGGGCGATGCTGCGCGACGTGCGGAAGGCGATCGCGGACCGCGACGCCGGCGGGCTCGAGCGCGCCGCCCACACCCTCAAGGGGGCGGTCGGCAACTTCAGCGCCACCGCCGCCGGCGAGGCGGCGCAGCGGCTGGAGGTCCTGGGGCGCGAGGGACGCCTGTCCCAGGCCGAGGAGGCCTGGAAAGCCCTCGAACGCGAGATCGGAAGGCTCACGGAGGAGCTGCCGAAGCTCAGAAAGGTGGACGCCGCATGAAGATCCTCATCGCCGAGGATGACCCCGTCTCGCGCCGCGTGCTCGAGGCGACGCTCGTGAAGTGGGGCTTCGAGGTCGTCCTGGCGCCGGACGGATCGCACGCCTGGGCGGCGCTGCAGGCCGAGGGGGCGCCGAGCCTGGCGGTTCTCGACTGGATGATGCCCGGGCTGGATGGCCCCGAGGTCTGCCGGCGGGCGCGCCAGGAGGAGGGGACGCGCGCCACGTATATCATCCTGCTGACCGCCAAGGGGCGCCGCGAGGACCTGGTCGCGGGCCTGCAGGCCGGCGCGAACGACTACGTCACGAAGCCGTTCGACCAGGACGAGCTGAGGGCGCGGGTGCAGGTCGGCGTGCGCATGGTCGAGCTGCAGCGCCTCCTGGCCGCCCGGGTGGTCGAGCTGGAAGAGGCTCTGTCGCGTGTCAAGCAGCTCAGCGGCCTCCTGCCGATCTGCTCTTACTGCAAGAAGGTGCGCGACGACAAGAACTACTGGCAGCAGGTCGAGTCGTACGTCGGCACCCACTCCGAGGCGCAGTTCAGCCACAGCATCTGTCCCGACTGCTTCGAGAGCATCGTCAAGCCCGAGATCAAGAAGATGTCGGGGCGCGGCGCGGCCGGAAGCTGACCCGCGACCCCTCACACCGCCGCTCCCCCTGCGGTAAGATGTCCCCATGGACCCTCTGGCGCTTCTCGAGGAAGCCGCCCGCCGGCGTCCGCGGGGAGTCGCGGCGCGCTGCGGACCCCTGGCGATCGGCTACGCCGACCTGCGCGCTCATGTCTCCCGGATCGGCCGGCTCATGGCGGAGGCGGGGGCGCGCCCGGGGGACCGCGTCGCCGCCCTCTTCCCGAACTGCCATCTCTTCCTCGCCTGCTACTTCGGCGCCCTGGAGCGCGGCTTCGTCCTGGTGCCGTTGAACCTGCGCCTCTCCCTCCTGGAGATCGACGCGATCCTGAAGCACAGCGGCGCGCGGGTGCTGATCGGCGAGCGGGCCCTGGTGGGCGGCGTGACGGAGGGCGAGACCGGGGTCGCAGGCCTCGCCGCCGCGGCGCCGACCGTGACGGACGGAGTGGCCGTGGCGCCGCTGCGGACGTCCGACGGATCGGCGGACGAGCCCTCGCCCGACGGGGCGGCGCATCTCTACTACACCAGCGGCACCACCGGGGCGGCGAAGGGGGTGATTCTGACCCGCGGCAACCTCGCCGCCCATGTCGAGATGACCCTCGAGGAGCTCGGCTTCCACGAGAACGATGTGTGGCTGCATGCCGCTCCGATGTTCCACCTCGCCGATGCCTGGGCGGTCTGGAGCGTCACCGCGGCGGCCGGCACGCACGTGTTCCTGCCGCGCTTCGAGGCGGCCGCGGCATTCGACCTGTGCGCGGAGGCGGGGGTCACGGTGACCAACCTGGTGCCGACGATGCTCCGTGGTCTCTTGGCCGAGGCGGAGCGGCGTGATCGCCGCCTTCCCACGCTGCGCCTGTTGCTGAGCGGTGGAGCGCCGATCGCTCCGCGCACCGTGGCCCAGGTCGCCGACCGGCTCGGCTGCGAGTACGTCCAGACCTACGGACTGACGGAGACCTCGCCGTTCCTCACCTTCTCGCTGCTGGACGAGGAGATGCGGCGCCTGCCGGCGGAGGAGCGCCTGCGCTACCGGGCGCGCACCGGCCGGCCGGCGCGCGGCATCGAGCTGCGCGTCGTGCGCCCGGCCGGGGTGGGTCGGCTCGAGGAGGTGCCGGCCGACGACGCGACGGTCGGCGAGGTCGTGGTGCGCGGGCCCACGGTCAGCCCCGGCTACTGGCGGAACGAGGCGGCGACACGCGAGGCGTTCCGGGACGGCTGGTTCCACACCGGTGATCTCGGCACGCTCGATCGGCGCGGCTCGTTGAACCTCGTCGACCGCGCCAAGGACGTCGTCATCACGGGAGGGGAGACGGTCTACAGCACCGAGGTCGAGCATGTGCTGTACGAGCACCCGGCGGTGCGCGAGGCGGCGGTCTTCGGCGTTCCCGACGAGAGCTGGGGCGAGGCGGTGCGCGCGGCGGTGGTGCCGGCCTCGCCCGGCGGCGTCGCGCCCGGCGAGCTCATCGAATTCTGCCGCGCGCGCATCGCCCACTACAAGTGCCCGCGCGCGATCGACCTGCTCGAAAC
>DASTNM010000563.1:0-2133 GCA_035762745.1 Candidatus Polarisedimenticolia bacterium | reverse complement strand
CAGGCGGATAGGACGCGCACTCGCCATCGCTCTTGCGGAGGAGGGTGTGAACATCGTGGCGCACGACCACATGACGCTGGAAACCGAGACCGCCAAGGTGTGCGGCGAAGTCGAGGACTGCGGGGCGAGGTCCTGGAAGGTCATGGCCGACCTGGAGAAGCCGGAAGAATACGAGCCACTGCTTGCACGGGCACTCCAGACCGCGGGCTCCCTCGACATTCTCATCAATAATGCCTCCATCTTTTTCCCCGGCACGCTCATGGACATCGGGTACGGGGACCTGATGCGCCATATGCACATAAACGCATGGACCCCCTTTGTCCTGAGCCGCGAATTCGCAAGGCTCGTGCGCCGCGGCACGATCATCAACCTCCTCGACACGAAGATCGCCGGCCATGACCGGGAGCATGCGGCATATATCCTGAGCAAGCACATGCTGTCGATCCTCACCCGGATGTGCGCCCTGGAATTCGCCCCCGACGTGACGGTGAACGCCGTGGCGCCGGGCCTGATCCTCCCGCCCGCGGGAAAGGATGAGAGCTACCTTGACCGGCTTGCAGAGAAGGTCCCCCTCAGGAAGCATGGGGGGCCGGGAGACATCGCGGATGCGGCGATCTATTTGCTCAAAAGCGACTTTGTGACCGGCCAGATCATCTTCGTTGACGGCGGCCGGCACCTTCTGGGGGGCGGCAATGGACCGGATACTGATTAAGGACCTTCTCGTTCGGTGCGTCATCGGCGTTCATGACGAGGAACGGCGGGACAAACAGGACGTGCTCATCAACCTGGCGCTTACGGTGGACCTTCGAAAGGCCGGTGCGAGCGACCGGCTCGAAGATTCCGTGGACTACCGTGCCCTGAACAAGCAGGTCCTGAGCATGGCGGAACACTCGCAGTTCCATCTCGTCGAGGCCCTGGCGCAGGCGGTGGCCGACATCTGCCTCGGCCTTCCGTCGGTGCAGGAAGCATTGGTGAGGGTAGAAAAACCCGGGGCGCTCAGGTTCGCACGGAGCGCCGGCGTGGAGATCGTCAGGAAGCGCACGGGCTGAGCATGGCGAGGGCCTTCATAAGCATCGGATCGAACATCGACCCGGAAACCAATGTGAGGAGCGCCATCCTCCGGCTTGCGCTGGCAACGCGGGTCACGGCGATCTCCACGGTCTATCGTACGGAGCCCGTCGGGCCGCCCGGCCGGCAGTGGTTCTTCAACTGCGTGGTGGAGATCCAAACGGACCTGGCCCCCTGGGACCTGAAGTTCCGGCTGCTGCGCCGCATCGAGGGCGAGCTCGGAAGGACCCGGGGCAGTGACAAATTCGCGGCGCGCACCGTCGACCTCGACCTGATCCTCTATGATGAGCTCGTGACGACGACAACAGACCTTGCACTCCCGGACCCCGATATCCCGCAGCGGCCGTTCCTCGCAATACCGCTCCATGAGCTGGCGCCCGGCCTCATCCTGCCGGGATCGGGGCTGCGCATACAAGAGGCGGCGGCGTCTCTGTCTCCGAATACCATGACGCCGCTTTCAGCCTTCACAGAACGCCTGAGAAAGGAGTTTCTCCATGAGCGGAAACAGTGAAACGATCCAGCGCCTGGTCAAAGAACTGCTGGCCGAGCTCGGCGAAGACCCGCAGCGTGAAGGCCTCATCGCGACGCCCAAGCGCGTTGCCGCGTCCCTTGCCTATCTGACCTCGGGTTACCGGGCCGATCTCAAGGCGCTGATCAACGAGGCCTGCTTCGCGCAGGAAACGACGAGCATGATCGTAGTCAAGGACATCGAGGTCTACAGCATGTGCGAGCATCACCTGCTGCCCTTCTTCGGCCGGTGCCACATCGGCTACATCCCGCGGGGACGCGTCTTCGGCATCAGCAAGCTCGCCCGGCTCGTGGACATGTTTGCCCGCAGGCTCCAGATCCAGGAGAGGCTCACCGAGCAGATCGCCTACGCGATCAAGGACTCGATCAACGCCGACGGCGTGGGCGTCATGATCGAGGCGCGTCATCTCTGTATGATGATGCGGGGCGTCGAGAAGCAGAACTCCATGTTTGTGACCTCGTCGGTCCTGGGCGTTTTCCGAACGAACCCGGCGACCCGGGAGGAGTTCTTCTCGCTCATCAGTAGGCCGAGAGCGA
>DASTNM010000562.1:0-10369 GCA_035762745.1 Candidatus Polarisedimenticolia bacterium | reverse complement strand
CCTCGATCGGCTTCGGCTCCTCCTCCGGGGCGGCCGCGACCGGCACGGGGGCGCGCGCAGGCGCCGGGCTCCGGGTCGCCGAGGGTGAGGGCGGTTTCGCGGCGCGTTGGGCGGCAGGGGTCGCGGGCGCTGCCGGGGCGGCCGCGGCGTGACGGTCGCCATTCCCGTTGTCCCCGGCGCCCGCCTCGACCGCCCGGATCGCTTTCTCGATCTCGGCCTCGACGACGTCGAGGTTGTCGAACGGCTTGAGGAGCACGCTGCGTGCACCGAGCTTGCGGGCCGTCTCGACATTCTCCGGCGTGGCGTTGGCCGTCATCACCAGGATCTCCGGCTTGAACTTCACCTTCTTCATGTCGGCCATCAGCTCGAGGCCGGTGAAGCCCGGCATGTGGATATCGGTCAGGACGATGTCCACCTTCTCCTCGACGAAGCAGCGCACCGCCTCCCTGCCGTCCCCGGCGATCAGGACACGGTAGTTCGTGTGTGATCGGAGCGTCTCGTTGAGCAGCTTCCGGATGTTCGGGTCGTCGTCGATGATCAGGACGTTGTAGGTCCGCATGGCTCTCCGCTCAGCGCAGGTTGATCACGCGCACGCGCTTCTCTCCGCCGGCCGCGGCCCGCGGGGCGGCCGACGGGGCGGCCTCGGAGATCGGGATGACGATGGTGAACGTCGTCCCCTGTCCCCGCTGGCTCTGCACCGTGATCTCCCCCTTGTGCTCCTTGACGATGCCGTAGGAGACCGACAGCCCGAGTCCCGTCCCCTTGCCGACCGGCTTGGTGGTGAAGAACGGCTCGAAGATCCGTCCCAGCACCTCGGGAGGGATGCCGCTGCCTGTGTCGGCCACCACGATGCGCGCCGAGGCGGATCCGGCGCGCCCGGTCGTCACGGTCACGCTGCCGCCGCCCTCCATCGCGTCGCCGGCGTTCATCATCAGATTCAGCAGCACCTGCTCGATCTGGTTGGCGTTGCCGATCACCGGCAGGGGCTCCTCGCACAGCTCGCTGATGACGCTCACCTTCTTCATCCCGAGCTGGTGGGAGACCAGCTTCACGGTGTCCGTGACCACGGCGTTGAGGTCGATGAGACTCATCTCGGCGGTCTCCTGGCGCGAGAAGCGCAGGAGGTTCTTCAGGATTTCCAGCGACCGGCCGGTCTCCTTCTCGATCGTCTGGAAGTATTCGGCCAGCGGGCTGTCGGCCGGAACCTTGCGCAATCCGAGCTGGGCGTAGCCGCGGATCGAGGTCATCGGGTTCTTCACCTCGTGCGCGATGCCGGCGCCGAGCTGGCCGAGGGCGGTCATCTTCTCCGACTCCATCAGCCGGCGGTTGGCCTCCTTGAGGGCCCCTTCACGCGCCTGCAGCTCCTCGGTCATGCGCTTGAAGCGCGCCCCCAGGGCGCCGATCTCGCCTCCGCCCGCCGCTTCGACCGAGACGTCGAACTGCCCCTGCCCGATCTGCTCGGTGGCCCGCATCAGCGCCACCAGCGAGCGGGTGATCGAGGAGGCGAAGACGAAGACCAGGGCGAGCGCCGCCAGGCAGACCACACCGGCGATGATGAGCGAGCGGGTCACGAGCCGCCGCGCCGCTTCGAAGGCGCGCGCCTTCGGGATCTGCACCACGGCCCAGAGCCCGAGGTCGCCGACCGGCGAGTAGGCCGCCAGCATCGGCACGCCGGACAGGGCGTACTCCCGCGTGCCCGCGGTCCGGGCGGTCTTCGGCAGGAGGTCGGCGAAGCCGGGCGTCCCCTTGCCGTCGGCGCCGGGCGCGGCGATCTCGTGCCCGTCGACGAAGGAGACGATCGGCTTGCCGGCGGCGTCGGTGACGTAGACCTCGAACAGGCGCGACTCGGCCCGTGAGGCGTACAACCGATCGAGCGGGATCTCGGCCACGAGAACCGGCCCGCGGGCCGCCGCCGGGGCGGCGGCACCCGAAGCCGATGCCCCGCCGGCGTCCGCCGGCCCGCCCGCCACCGCCGGACCCCCGCTCTCGGCGGGGCCACGCACCGCCAGGGTGAAGGTCGGGATCTGCGATTTCAGGCCGAGGCGGGTGAGGAACGGCCGCCCGGCCGGCAGGCTGTCGAACGGCACGCCGCCGGCGATGTAGGCGGCGTGCAGAGTCTGGAGCGAAAGGCCGATCTTCGCCAGCGCGGGCGACTGGAAGACGTTGCGCAGCGTCCCGTCTTCGCCGCGCACGCTGAACAACAGCAGCTCGCGGTACTGATCGAGCATCGAGTTGAGGACGGCTCTTAGATCCGTGCCCGCCGGCGGTTGCAGGCGCGCGGCGCCGGCAAAGATGAGCATCTTCTCCGTCAGGTGGCGCGCGTTGGTCTGGATCTCGTCCGAGATCTTGATCGCCCGGGAGGCGTTGAGGTCGAAGATGTAGGACGACTTGTCTTCCTGGAACAGGAGGACGGCCTGGCTGGCGACCAGGCCGATCGCGACCCCGATGATCAGGAACATCGCGATCAGCAGCTTCGCCCGCAGGCCGAGACGCGTCATGGGTGCCCGGAGGCCGAGGCGGCGTTGGAGCGCTTCGCACCTTTGTAGAAGATCATCCGCTTGCCGTACTCCGAGTTGCCGGCCGGGTCGACCGCCTCGACCGTGACCGGGTTGACCCCCTCCTTCAGGGTGAGCGGGATGGCAAAGGCACCGTCCGGCCCGACAGTGACCTTTTGACCGTTGACCTTGACGCGCGCGTCTTTCTCGGTCTTGCCGCGCAGCTCGACGCTCGGCCCGGGTGAGACGAACATCTCGGGCGGTGACAGGATCGCCAGGGGGGGCGGCGCGTCGTCGTAGGTCGCCTTCAGGGAGCGCACGTCGCTGTACGGCCCCTCGAAGCCGTCGGCGTCCTGCGCCCGCACGCGCCAGTAGTAGGTGCCCGGCTGCAGGTTCTGCACCGTGAGCGTCGTGCCGTCGACCCGCTCGTCGGCGAAGACCCTCTTGAACGCCGCGTCCGTGGCGACGACGACGCGGTAACGCCGGCCCCTCTCCGCCGGCTGCCACTTCATCTCCACGCGCGGCACCTTCCTCTGGAAGGCATAGGTCTCGCCGTCGCGCGGGACGGTGAGGGCCGGGATCCCCGGCAGCAGTCGCGGCGTCAGGACCAGCCCCTGGGGGTCGATTTTCGTGACCATCTTCTCCTTCAGGATCACCTCGCCTCCCTTCGGCGTCGTGACCTTCAGGCTTCCGGTGATCGCCGCCACCGACGTGGAGCGGTCGGGCAGGGTCTTCACGGCGATGCGCGTCTTCCCTCCGGCGCCGGCCGCTCCGGGGACCTTGCGGATGGTCAGCGCGCGCGTCTCGGCCGCCGCCTTGATGGCGCGCGACTGCTCCGGGGCCGGTTTCTTCGCCAGGCTGTCGAGGAAGTCGCCCGACAGCAAGGCCAGCGAGATCTCGTTTCCCTTCCCCTCCTTCGGGCGCGGCTTGATGATCACCAGGGCGTTCTGGTCGACCTCGACGGTGTCCTCGGGACCGAAGGCGATGGTGGCCGAGGACTTTTCGAAGGTGCGGATGGCGTCGTCCTCGTAGAGCGGCATCTGCTGCCGCGCCTCCTCCCAGGCGAGGTCGGAGGCCCGCTTCGATTTGACGCTGCGCTCCAGGCCGACGAGCGTCGCCACCGCCTCGCCGCCGGGGGCCGGCGCTTCCTGCGGCTGGCCCGACAGTGTGGGCGCCGGCAGCTCGACCGGTGGCGCCTCCGCCGGGGTCGGCGCGGGGACGGGGGGTGCGGGTGGGGTCGGCGCCGGGAAGCCCGGCAGGTAGCCTTTCAGAACGTAGAAGCCGCCGAGTCCGCAGGCGACCAGGAGGATCAAGAGCAGCGAGACCTTGACGAGTCTGTTCATCCCTCCCCCCACTCCCCCGTGTGCGTCAACCCCTCAGTACTTGCCCTGTATGCGGAAGAAGAACCCCTTGGCGGAATAGTCGTTCGCCGAGAACTCGTTGTCGGTGAAGTCGGTGAAGTTGTAGCCGACCCCGAGCCGCAGATGACCCAGGAATTGTCGATTGACTTCGAACAGGAAGCCGTCATTCTGGTTGTCGCCCACCAGCTCCTGGGTGAGCGTGCGATATTCGAGCGCCGCGTCCCAGGTGTCGCTGAGGTGGTAGTTGAAGCGGTTGATCCAGAGCTTCATCCGGCTCTTGAGGTCGGCCAAAAGCGCCTGGTCGACGGCGCGGTCGCGCACGGCGAACTTCTCCGTCAGCGACACACGGCGGTGCAGGTCGACGACCGTCTGGAACGAGAAGACCTGGTCCTCCTTCTGGTCGCGCACCACGGTCTGGCTGTCCGGCGGCAGGTTGCGCACCAGCGTGTAGCGCACCAGGAAGTTCACCCAGTCGATGGCCACCGGACGGAACGACAGCCCGATGCTCTCCTCGCGGTAGATGCTCTGGTCGATGGCCAGCGTGTTGTCCTTCGTGACGCCGTAGTTGTAGCGGCCGAGGAAGGTCAGGTCGCGCGTCAGCTTCACCTCGACGGCGTTGCTCGTCAGCCACTGGTCGCGGTCGACCGGCAGCGCGGGCGGGCCGCTCGACGGGCGCGCCTCGTGCCTGATCTCGAACTTGGAGAAGATCTTGAGCCACGGGAAGGCGTAGGAGCCGCTCACCGAGGCGGCCTGGCGCACGGTGTCCGGGTTCGTCCCCGCGCCGTCCTGGCGCGTCCGCTCGAACGACACGCCGGTGGTGAAGCGGTCGCTGAAGCGGGTGTTGAGACCGACGAGGTTGGTCGTCGTCAGGTCGCGCTCGGTGCTCTTGAACTGCTCCTCGGTGTAGAGGCGGGTCCGGTCGCCCAGCGTCGTCGCCGCCCCGACCGTCGTGAGCCCGGTGACCGCGCCGGCTTGGTCCGGAGACATCGTGTAGGTGCCGTAGAGGACCGTCTTCTCGTCGACCTTCGTCGTCACGCCGACCTGCGCGCCGTCGCCGTTCTCGGTCGCGATCAGCTCGGCCCGGGCGGTGATCCTCGGACTCACCTGCGCGTCGATCCCCACCGCGGTCTGCCGCTTCCCGGCCAGGGGCTGCAGCGGGTCGCTCGTGT
Source organism: Candidatus Polarisedimenticolia bacterium (assembly GCA_035762745.1). Taxonomy (GTDB): domain Bacteria; phylum Acidobacteriota; class Polarisedimenticolia; order Gp22-AA2; family Gp22-AA2; genus DASTNM01. The sequence continues at coordinate 5,344 of DASTNM010000562.1, read as the reverse complement.
GCTGCAGGAAATCGGTCTGGTAGCGGGTGAAGAGATCGAGCTTCGGCACCGGGCGGTAGTCGAAGCGGATGGCGCCGATCCCTTCGCTGGTGTCGGGGTCGGTCGGCGCCACGCTGTCCGTGTCGCGGTAGCGCGTCTCCACCGTCGCCCCGAACTTCCCGAAGGTCTGCTGGTACTGCAGCGTGCCGGTGCGGGTCAGCGCCTTCCCCTTCACGTCGTGGTCGTCGAGGAGGAGGCCCAGGGTGGCGGCGTGGCCGACCTGAAGCGTCGCGGTGGCGCCGAACTGATCGCTCTCGTCGACCCCGGTCGTGAAGGAGGAGGAGAACCCCTGGTCGATGTGCCGGTAGTAGCCGGTCATCCGCGCCGGGCGCTTGCCGGTGGCGAACTCGAAGCGATAGGCCTGGGCCGGCTTGCCGGTGGCGGCGAGGCTCGTCGGGTTGAACGTCAGCCCGCCGTTGTCGGAAGTGTAGCCGGCGGTCGCCTGGTTCTCGCTCTGGCTGAACTCGGCGGTCATCTGGGTGTCGTTCCCGGCGCGCAGCGTGACATCGCCGCCTTGCAGCGTGTAGGCGCCCGCCGGCCGATCCTCGTTGACGTAGGTGGCCCCCACCGTGACGTTGTCCCCGACCGCCTGTTTCACGCGCGCACCGTAGGTGGTGACGTCCGCCGGCGAGGCGGAGAGGTCGTTGTACTCGTAGTCGACCACCACGACGACCGGGTTGCCGTTGAGCAGGGCGTCGCTGATGATGGTCGAGCTGCCGACCACCGACGTGACGGGGGTGCGGAACAGGATCCGCCCCTCCGCGTAGTCGATCTCGTAATCAACGTAATTCCTGCGGGTTAGGTTCGCAACCGGGATGCCGGTGATCTTGTCCCGCACTTCCAGGCGGACCTTCTCGGATCCCGCCACAACCTCTTTGTTCCGGAGGAAATAGAGCGAGCCGCCGGTGCCGTCGAACTCGTCGTGGGCCGCCTTGGTCTCGGGGATGGCCGCGAAGATCAGCGCCTGGCCGAGCGGCTCGCCGTTCTTTCCCTTCGTCAGGCTCCTCCAGGTCGCCTTGCCGCCGTACAGCGAGCGGTTGAAGGAGGCGAACTCGCCGCCGGTGATCCCCGAGTTGTAGTTGCCCCACAGGAACGATCCCTCCGGCGCCTCGACCAGGACGTAGAAGCGCCCCTGACTGTTGGTGTCGTTCACGGTGCGGCTGCCGTCGCCGTAGACCGGGTAGAAGGCGTCGGGGTCCAGGTTGCGCGTGAAGCGGGTGTTGTCCCGGTCGCCGAGACGCGAGCCGATCTCCGACAGGCGGCCGTCGCCGGTGTCGAGGGCCGCGGTGATCAGGTATTTCCCCTGGATGCGCCCCTTCAGGTAGAGCGCCAGGCGTCCGTCGACGTAGAGATCGTCGCGGAACTTGTCGGGCGTCCGCCCTTCGGTCGTGATCTTGTTCACGGTGGCGTCGCCGAGGGCGACCATGAAGAAGTAGTCGCTGTGGACCTCGACCGGCACGCCGACCCGTCCCTCGGTGCTGTTGGGCATGGAGACCGTGACGTCGACGACCGACGGTCCCTCCGGCAGGCGCACCGTGCCGGCGAAGGTGCCGTTGGGGGCGACCGGAATCCGCCAGCGGTTGATGGTCACGGTGGCGTTCTTCGGCGCCGTGCCGCGCACGAACAGGTTGGGGCTCGAAAGGACCGCGCCGCGCGGCGGCAGCTCGATCGAGAACTGCGGCACCGGCTTGCGCACCACGATCAGGTCGAGCTTCTTGTCGACCCCGCTCAGGTTCACCGCCAGGTTGACCATGCTGGTGTAGCCGTTCGGCGCGACGGCCACGACGCCGAAGGTGTTCTCCCCGACCGCCAGCGGCAACTGGGTCTCGAAGAGGCCGGTCGCGCTCACCGGGATCGGCTCGCCGTCGACCACGATCTGGTTCCCCGGCTCGGTGCGGCCGCGCACGGGGATCTTGATGGTCGGATAACGCGGGCCATCCTTGGTCGCCTGCGGCTGCATCAGTTTGATGACATCCTCGCGCTTGCCGATCTCCAGCTTCACGTCGGTCGTCGGCTGCAGGATGGTGATGCTCGGCAGGTTGACGGTGGCCGCCGCCATGCCGCCGTCGTCGGTCTTGATCCCGACGTAGACGCGGCCCTGGTCCTTGTTCGGGTCGACGACGGTCCGGAACGATCCGTCCTCCTCCGTCGGCACGGTCTGGCCGTTCACGATCACCTGCTGCTGGGCCACCACCGCCCCCGTGGCGTAGGTCTTCGCCCGCTCCGTGTCCTCGAGGAGCGCCTTGATCTCCACGCGGCGGTTGCGCGCCCGCCCCACGGAGGTGCTGTTGGTCGCCACCGGGTCGGCGGCGCCGACGCCCTCGACGATCAGGTGCTCGGCGTCGATACCGGCAGCCACCAGGTAGGCCTTGACGGCCTCGGCGCGCAGCAGCGACAGCTTGGCGTTCCACTGCGGCGTTCCGGTGCTGTCGGTGTGGCCGCGCACCACCACCTTCTCGTCGGGGTACCTCTTGAGCGTCGAGACGATCTCGTTCAGGACCGGGCCCGCCGTGCCGTTCAGGATGGCAGTGTTGGTCTCGAACGAGGCGCCGGTCAGCTCGAAGGAGATGGCGTTGGTCCGGTTGACCCCGAACATCCGGAGCGGGCTCTTCGACAGCGAGCCGTCGTTGAACTCGATCGTGAGCTGGTACTGGTAGATCGCCCCGCCCTGGGCCAGCCGGCCGGCTGCGTCCTTGCCGTCCCAGACGATCTCGGTCGTCTTGAGATCGCTGCCGCGGAAGCCGCGGATGCGCCGCATCTGGGAGTCGAAGATCTCGAAGGTCCACTCCCGCAGCGAGCGGTCGGCCGGATAGGCGATCTTGAAGACCGCGGGCTTCTCCAGCCGCCCGTTCACGATGCGCAGGTTGCGCTCGAGACTCATGACGTCCATCTTGACGCGGGCCTTCGGAAGGCGGGCCTGGACGCCATTCACGACGGCGGTCATGTCCTCCAGGTTGCCGACCACCTCGGCCTCCGATTCGGCCTTCTCGCCCGCCACGGCGACGCCGTAAGTCCCGGGCCGCCCCTGGTGGATGGTGAGCGGCGGCTTCATCTTCGCTCCGAAATTCACCTTGGTCAGGAGGCCCGGCGTCAGGGTGACCGTCTGCGCCTCCGGCAGCGTCAGCCCGTCGTTGGGCGGCAGGGTCTGGACGTTGATCTTGACCAGCCGGTTGCCGGGCCGGACCGCCGCGATGTGGTACATGCCGTTGGCGTTGGTGACGGCGTAGACACCGTCCTCCATCGCCACCATCACGCCCCCGACCCCCTTCTCGCCGATCCCCTGCACGCCGTTTCCGTCCTTGTCGTCGAACACCTTGCCGATGATCGTCCCGAGATCGAACTCGGGGTCCTCGATCACCGGCAGGTCGTGGCTGGCCATGGCCGACAGCGGCAGCAGGAGGGTGTCGACCGCGAGCACCCGGTTGACGAGGCTCCCGATCACGGCGCCGGTGGTCACGACGGCGCGGTAGGTCAGGGTGCGTGTCTGGCCCGTGCCGACGGTGCCGATCGGGATCAGGAGCGGGATCGCCGGCGTCGGGTCGGGTTGGGCCGACGCGAGGAGCGGCGGATCGTCGAGGAGCAGCGTCCCCGGCACCAGGCTCAGGCCGACCGGGAGGGTGTTGCTCAGCGTGACGTTGGTCACCGGGACGCTGGTCGGGTTGTGGATGGTGATCGTGTAGAGGACGAAGTCGCCGCGCCGCGCCGCCGCCACGTCGGCGCTGATCGACAGCTGCAGGACGTCGCCAAGGTAGACCGGCGCCGTCAGAGTCGGGTCGTCGTCGGCCGGGTCGAGGAGGTTGTTGCCGCTCTCCAGGCCGTCGTTGGCCGCCGGGTCGTCGGAGATCCGGTTGATGCCGCCGTTCGCCGTCAGGCCGCCCTGGTTGGTGATCACGATGCCGCTCGGCGCCGCGGCGTCTACGGTCACGCGGAAGGTCAGGATGACCGAGGTCATCGACGGCACGGCTCCGACGTTCCAGACCAGGTTCGGGACGCCGGTGTCGTCGGCGCCCGTGCCGGTGATCGAGCCGGCGACGTAGGTGGTGTTGGCCGGGACCGCGTCGGTCGCCACGACGCCTGTGGCGCCACCGAAGCCGCTGTTCGTGATCGTGATCGTGTATTCGAGCGTGTCGCCCGGGTTGAGGCTGCCGTTGTTCAGGTCGCTCACCGTCTCGGTCATCACGAGCGCCGCCGCGGAGGAGGTGACCGTCAGGTTCGTCGGATCGCCCGCGGCGACGGTCGACGGGTCGTCGCTAAGGACGCTGATGCCGCCGTTCGCCGTGACCGTCGCCTGGTTGCTGATGACCACCCCGCCGGCGAGCGGTGCGTTCAGCCGCACCTGGAAGGTGATGACCACATCGCTGTCGGCACCGCCCACGCCGTTCAACGTGCCGATGGCGACCGTCAGCGGGTTCCCCTCGACCTTCACGTCGGTCGGATCGTCGGAGGTCAGGCTGCCGGCCACCAGCGTCGTATTGGCCGGGATGACGTCGCTCAGGTTCACGGCGGTGGCGTCCGCGTTGCCGCTGTTGGTGACCGTGATGGTGTAGGTGACCGTGTCGTTCTCGAAGAGCGGCAGGCCGTTGTCATCCACCGCGGTCTTGGTGACCGAGAGCACCGGGGCCGACGACACCGTCGTCGTGATGGCGGCCCCCGCCGTCGGAGCCGTCTCGTTGCTGTCGACGCCGTACGTCCCGTTGGTGATGATTGTCCCATTGGCCAGCGGGCTCGCCACCTGCACCACCAGGGTCACTGTCCCCGAGACCCCCGCGTTCAGCGCCCCGAGGTTCCAGGTCACCACACCCGCCGCCAGGGTGCCGCCACCGGTGGCGCTCACGAAGCTCGTGTTCACCGGGATGGTGTCGGTGATCACCACCCCCGTCGCGTTCATGTTCCCCGTGTTGGCGTAAGAGAGCGTGTAGGTGATGTCCGCCCCCGCCGCCACCGGGTCCGGCGCGTCCGTCTTCGAGATCGTCAGCACCGGAGCCGACGACACCGTCGTCGTGATCGCAGCGCCTGCCGTCGGTCCGGTCTCATTCGAGTCGATGTCGTAGGTGCCATTGGTGATCAGGGTGCCGTTGGCCAGCGGGCTCACCGCCGCCACCACCAGCTGCACCGACCCGGACGCGCCCACGGCCAGCGGACCGATGTTCCAGGTCACGACACCGGCCGCCAGCGTCCCGCCGCCCGTCGCCGACACGAACGAGGTGTTCACCGGGATCGTGTCGCTGATCACCACCCCCGTGGCGTTCATGTTCCCCGTGTTGCTGTAGTTGATGGTGTAGGTGATGTTCGCACCGGCCACCAC
>DASTNM010000561.1:0-22921 GCA_035762745.1 Candidatus Polarisedimenticolia bacterium | reverse complement strand
AGAGATCCAGACCGAGCACAACTTCGAGGAGATCATCGGACAGAGCCCCGCGATCAGACAGGTCTTCACGGCCATTCAAACCGTGGCCTCCACGGACGCCACCGTTTTGATTGTCGGCGAAACCGGCACCGGCAAGGAGCTGGTGGCCCGCACCATCCACGCCCTGTCGCTGCGCCGGGAGGAGGCGTTCGTCGAGATGAACTGCGCGGCGATCCCCGAGGAGCTGATCGAGAGCGAGCTGTTCGGGCACGTCAAGGGATCCTTCACCGGAGCGTCCGAAACCAAGCCGGGGCGCTTCCTTCTGGCCGATGGCGGCACGCTGTTCCTGGACGAGATCGCCGACATGTCGCTCAGGACCCAGGCCAAGGTGCTACGGGTCCTGCAGGAGCAGGCCTTCGAGCCGGTCGGGGGAAGCACCCTGCGCGTCGATGCGCGGGTCATCGCCGCCACCAACAAGGAACTGCCACGTGAGATCGCCGCGGGGCGGTTCCGCGAGGATCTCTACTTCCGTCTCAACGTCATCCCGCTTCGGGTGCCGCCGCTGCGCGAGCGTCCGGAGGACGTGCCGCTCCTGGCGGTGCACTTCGTGGAGCAGTTCTCGGGCGCCTACGGGCGCGTCAAGAAGCTGGCCCCCGAGACGATCCCGAGCCTTCAGGCGCACCGCTGGCCCGGAAACGTGCGCGAGCTCAAGAACCTGATGGAGCGGCTGGTCATCCTGACTCAGGGCGACCTCATCACGCCCGCCGATCTGTTGCAGACGCTGCGCTCGGACGATGCCGGGCCCCGCGCTCCGCGGACGGACTATGCCTCCCTGCGGGAGGGGCGCGAGGACTTCGAGCGGCGATTCATCCTGGCCAAGCTGCAGGAAGCCGGGGGGAACGTCGTGCGCGCCGCCGAATTACTCGGCCTCGAGCGCAGCAACCTGTACCGCAAGATGCGGGCCTACGGCATTCGCACCAGCGAGCCGGTGTCTTGACAGCCTTCTTCGTCTTTGATAATAAAGAGGTTCCCGCGACGGGCGGGGTGGTGGACACGCGGCACCATGCAACTGACCAGGGGTGTGGAGTACGGGATCGAAGGGATCCTCTACCTCGCCCGGCGTGATCGGGGCGAGCCGGCGTTCCTGCGGGAGATCTCCCGCGCCACCGCGATCCCCGAGACGTTCCTGTCGAAGATCTTTCAGAAGTTGGCCAGCCGGGGCCTGATCCGCTCCCGCCGTGGGTTTCGAGGAGGCTTCCGTCTGGCGCGTCCGGCGAGGCGCATCACGTTACGCGAGATCGTCGAGGCGTTGCAGGGCCCGATCGAATTCCACCGCTGCCTCGATCACCTGCGAGCCCGGGGTCGCCAGCAGCGCTGCCATGTCAGGCAGACCTTCGAGAAGGTGCAGAGGAAGGTGGCGTTGATCCTGGAGCAGACCACCCTGGAGGATATCCTCCAGGCGGCGTTGTAGCCTTTCGAGGGCCTCAGCGTGACCTCTTTCGGACCAATCGGGTCTGATTCGTCCGGACTGGCCGCGGCGCGCCCCTTTGCAGGGCAGGCGCGGTTCAGCGCCGATCTGCACCTGCACTCCCGGCACTCGGGGCGCGGCCACCTGCGCGCCGCGGCGGCCTTCGCGCTCGCGGAGCCGGACGCGATCTACCGCGTCGCGAAGGGACGCGGGGCCGATCTCGTGACCCTCACCGACCTCGACACAATCGACGGCTGCCTGGAGTTCCTGGACCGGCACCCCGAGAGCGGCGACTTCATGATCTCGGAGGAGGTCTCGGCCCGCGAGCCGCGCGGCGGGGGGAGCGTGCAGGTCCTGCTGTACGGTCTCAGCGAGGGCCAGCATCACGAGGTGCGAAGGCTGCGGGCCGACGTGCGCGACCTGGCGGAATTCGTCCGGCGCGAAGGGATCGTGGCATCGCTCGGGGACGTTCGCCACCGAGGCGCCTCGCGGCTGGCGGATGAGGCGCTGCTGCGGGAATGTTTGGGGCTGTTCGGGCGCTTCGAGGTCAGGAACGGTGCGCTCGGACGCGCTCACAACGAGCTGATGGCACGACTGGCCCAGGAGGCGGCCGGAGGCCGGCGGTTCGGAGTCACGGCCGGGAGCGGGGCCCACACGCTCAGGCGAGTCGGCGCGACCCTCACCGTGTCGCGCGCCCGGAGCGTGGCGGAGTTCCTCGAGGATCTGCGGGCCCATCGCACCTGGGCAATCGGCGAGGACGGCGGGTTCCTGGCCTCCTCGGCCGAGGCCTGGAGGACGGTTGCGCGCGGCTACCGGGCCCTGCTGCGCGGGAAGGGCCCCGGTCACACGGGCGACGGCGCGGGCCGGTGGGGGCGCGCGCTTCTGGCGCTGCCGCTGGACCTCGCGGGGCTCCCGATCTGGGAAGTGGGCCTGCAGAGGCTGCGCGCTGGGGCGCGTCTGCGCGCCGCGCGGCGGCGTCTCGACAGGCAGGAGATCACGAGATTCAAGGAGAAGGCACAATCGTACCGAACGGCCGGCCTGGCGTCGGAGTCCGGATCGAGCGAGCCAGGCTGAAGGACAGACGCAGCTCAAACTTCACATCCACGTCTGGATGCGATCAGAGGAGGAGTGGTCATGAGCCAGGCTGTTGCCCGGGCGCACGAACAGGCTGAGATCGGGTCAGGCACACCACCGATCCGCCCCGTCCCCTCCCGACCCCGCAACGCAGCGGGGGCTCCCAAGAAGCGCGCCACCCGCTACCTGCGTCCCACCGTGCTCGCGGGGCTTGGTCTGAAGGGTGTCGCCCAGATCGCCTGGCACGCGTTCCAGGCGGTCAACCGCAGGGTCCCGTACAAGGTCTGGCAGCCCAAGTGGGCGCCGGAGCCACTGCTCAAGAGCCACCAGCGGACATTTCCGCAGCTCGGCTACCCGCGCGAGACCGACTCGCTCTGTCCGCAGTGCGTCAAGGAGGTGCGCGAGAAGATCGTCTCCGGCGAGGCGGACTGGAAGGTTCTGATCGACGGGAAGCCGGGCGAGGTGAAGGCCCGAATCATCGAGCGGGACAACCAGATCTGGATGGTGAAGGACTGCCCGAGACACGGACTCTGCGAGGACCTGATGGCCATCGACGCCGACTTCCTGCGGCGCATGGAAAAGCTCTACCCGGGGCGTGATTTCCGGATGTCCCCCGACCCATACCACAACCACGGATCCTCGACCGTCAAATACGGACGCGGCGCCGTCCTGACCGTCGACCTGACCAACCGCTGCAACATGATGTGCAACCCCTGCTTCATGGACGCCAACCAGGTCGGCTACGTGCACGAGCTGAACTGGGACGACATCCGGCAGATTCTGGACAACTCGATCAACGTCAAGCCGCTGCGGCAGATGTCGGTGCAGTTCTCCGGCGGCGAGCCGACGCTGTCCCCCTACTTTCTGGATGCCGTCGCCTATGCCCGCAAGCTCGGCTACCAGAGCGTCCAGTGCGCCACCAACGGCATCCGCTTCGCCCAGGACCTGGACTACGCGCGCCGCGCAAAAGCGGCGGGGCTGCGCCTGGCGTACCTGCAGTTCGACGGCGTCACCAACGAAGCGAACAACCATCGCGGGGTCGGCAACCTGTTCGACGTGAAGAAGCAGGCCCTCGAGAACCTCAAAGCGGCGGGGATCGACGTGACGCTGGTCGTGACCATCGTCAATTCGATCAACAACGAACAGGTCGGTCCGATCGTCCAGTTCGCCATCGACAACGTCGACAAGATCAACGCCGTGTCGTTCCAGCCGGTCTCCTTCACGGGCCGGGACGAGGATATCGACGACGAGACCCGCAGACGCCAGCGCTACACCCTATCCCACCTGGCGCACGACGTGAAGGCGCAGCTCGGCATCACCGAGCCGCTGCGCGACTGGTACCCGCTTTCGGCCTCGGGCCCGTTCTCGGACCTGCGCGATCAGCTGGAGGGGATGGACGCCGAGTGGGGCGCCCTCAAGTGCGGCTGCCATCCGAACTGCGGCATCGGCACGATGCTTCTGGTCAACCAGCAGACCAGGAAGGCGGTGCCGTTCCCGCAGATCCTGGACACCGATCAGCTGCTCAACGATCTGAAGCTGATCAACGACGCGTCGCGGGCCCGCCCGCTCACCGTCCTGCAGTTCATGCTGTCGATCCTGCGCAACGCCCGTTTCGGCGAGATGCCCGAGGGCATGAACCTTTGGGAGATGATCAAGATCATCGACGGCCACAACGGCGGCAAGCTGGGACTGGCCGAGAAGGCCCGCTACAACTGGCGCGTGATGATGGTCGCCGGGATGTGGTTCCAGGATCTGTTCAACTACGACTTCCGGCGCACGGAGATGTGCATCATCCCGTACGCCACGCAACTCGGCGAAGTTTCCTTCTGCGCCTACAACACCGGTGTCGGCTGGAGGCAGATCGTGGAGAAGATGTTCTCCACGCACACCACGGCGCAGTGGTTCAAGGAAAAGGGACGGCACCCGATCTACGCCGCCGGCAAGCCTGTGCCGCTCGGCCCCGAGGCGGACGAGCTTCCGAAGCTCAGCAACCTGCCGGTCACCTCCTCCGCACCGATTCCGGTGACGAGCCTCGGCGTCCCCGGCCGGGAGCCGGTCATGGTGTCCACCGGTCCGGCGGCCGCCGCGGCGTCGTGCGGCACGGAGTGCGGCTGTCACTGAGCGGGCCAGGGACATTCTCTGATTCAGGGGGCGGGGGCGAAGCGCCCCCGCCCTTCGTGTCATGAGACGCACCAAGATCATCGCCACGTTGGGCCCGTCCTCCACCGAGCCACGCGTCCTTCTGTCGCTCCTGCGGGCCGGCGTCGACGTGGCGCGGCTCAACCTGTCGCACGGCACGCACGCCGGGCACGCCCGGGTCATCGCCGCCCTGCGTCGGGCGGCGGCGGTGACCGGGCGCGCCGTGGCCATCCTGGCCGACCTGCAGGGCCCCAAGGCGCGCATCGGCCGCCTGCCCGGCCACCAGCCTGTGCGGCTGCGTTCCGGAGAGTCGGTGACCCTGTCGCCCCGCAGCCCGGGACGCAGGCCCGGCGTCATCCCCACCTCCTGCCGAACCCTGGCGCGCGACGTCCGCCGCGGCGATCCGATCCTGCTCGATGACGGCCGGCTCGAGCTGCGCGTGCTGCGGGCACGCGGTGGGGACGTGCTCTGCCGGGTCGTGAGCGGCGGATTGCTCCTGGAGAACAAGGGAATGAATCTTCCGCTCACACCGATCGGCTCCCCGTCACTGACGGCCAAGGATCGGGCCGACCTCGACTTCGCGCTGCGCCAGGGGGTCGACTACGTGGCGTTGTCGTTCGTGCGCCGGGCGGAGGACATCGAGCGGGTGCGGCGGCTCGTGCGCGGGCGCCGCGGCGGAGTACCGCTGATCGCCAAGCTGGAGCTGCGCGCCGCGGTCGAGAGGCTGGGGGAGATTCTGCAGGCGGCCGACGGCGTGATGGTGGCGCGCGGCGATCTCGGCGTCGAGGTGCCGCTGGAGCGCGTCCCGGTGCTGCAGAAGGCGATCGTCCGCGAAGCCAACCGCATGGGAGTGACGGTGATCACGGCGACGCAGATGCTCGAGTCGATGGTGGAGCAGCCCCGGCCGACCCGCGCCGAGGCCTCCGACGTGGCCAACGCGATCTTCGATGGGACCGACGCCGTCATGCTGTCCGCCGAGACGGCCTCGGGGAGGCACCCGCTCAAGGCGGTGGCCGTGATGGACCGGATCATCCGCGCCGCCGAGGAAAGCGGGCTGCGCACGCCCGGGGCGGACGAGGCTCCGCCGCGCGCCGCGCGCGAGGTGCACGCGGTGGCGCACGCGGCACGCGACGCGGCCGGGCAGGCCGGGGCGCGGGCCATCGTCGTCTACACGCAGACGGGAACGACGGCGCGCCTGCTGTCGAAGCTGAAACCGCCCTGCCCGATCATTGCCTTCGCCCCGTCGGATGCGGTGCGGCGGCGTATGGCGCTGTACTGGGGCGTGCTCCCGCTCGCAATGCGTCTGGCCCGCAGCACGGACCGCATGCTGGCCGACGGGACCCGGGCGATTCTCCGAGCCGGCATCCTGGCGGCGGGACAGAGGGTGGTGGTCGTCTCGGGGACCTCCACGCGCTCAGGCGCGACGAATCTGATGAAGGTGCACAGGCTCGGCGAGCGAACCTGAGCGGGTCGGATCAGGCGCGCGGGGTTCTCGCCCGAGGGTAGGATCCGAGCACACGCACGAAATCGCAAATCTCCTCGAGGTTTCGCAGGGCGTTGCGGCAGCGCTCCTGGCCTGGGGATCCCTCGAAGTCGACGTAGAAGACGTACTCCCACGGCTTGCCGACCAGCGGGCGCGATTCGATCTTGAGAAGGTTGATGTCGCGCGTCGCGAAGACACCCATGCAGCGAAAGAGCGCCCCGGGGACGTTGCGGGTGGCGAACAGGATCGAGGTCTTGTCGGGAGGCCCGATCGGCCTGGCCCGGCGGGACAGGAGGAAGAAGCGGGTGAAATTGGCGCGGTGGTCCTCGAGGTGCCGCCTCAGGATTCGGGCCCGGTAGAGTCGGGTCGCCAGCTCCGAGGCGATGGCGGCGGCGTCGCGCGCCCCCTCCTCGCGCAGCAGCCGCACGCTCCCGGCCGTGTCGTGTGTGGCGACGCGGACGATCCTCGGGTGACGGCGAAAGAAATTCTCGCACTGCGCCAGGGCCACGGGATGTGAGTAGACCCGCTTGACGTCCCGCGCCCGCACCCCCGGCAGGGCGATCAGGTGGTGCGCGACGCGAACAATCGCCTCACCGGTCACTTTGAGGGTCGAGTCGAGGAGGAGGTCATGCACCCGGTGGATCGACCCCGCGATGGTGTTCTCCACCGGGGCCAGGGCGTAACGCGCCCGCCCGCCCGCGGCGGCGCGGAAGAGGGCGTCGAAGTCGGGGCAGGGGAGTATCGCCGCCCGGCGGCCGAAGAGGGAGCGGGCCGCCAGCTCCGAGAAGGCGCCGCGCTCGCCTTGGATGGCGACCGTCAAACGCCGGCTCATGCGTTCCGGCCGGAACCAGGACCGGGAAGGCCGGAAGCCCCCCCGGGCACGTCGTCGTGCTCCTCCAGGCGCCTCTCGAGCACCCGGGAGGGGTCGAACCCCTCGATTCTGAGATAGAACTCGGCCGCCTGCAGGAGCGCCTCCTCCGGCACCAGGCCGACGATCTCGCTGCCGGCGATGGCGACGCCGGATCGCTCCGCCTCGCTCCTGACCATCTCGAAGACTCGGTGCAGAGGCGTGCGGCGAAAGTCGGTCATGTTGATCGACACCTGGATCAGGCCGCGATCGGCGAGCTTGAGTCCCAGCGCCTTGACGTAGCGCAGTCCGCCGCTGCTGTGGCGGATCGCCTTGGCGATGCGACGGGCGACCTCGACGTCACTGCTCGCCAGGTTGATGTTGAAGGCGATGAGGAACTCGCGCGCCCCGACCGCCACGCAGCCGGCCGACGGGTGAATCCGGTCGGGGCCGAAATCGGGCTTCCAGAGCGGGTCTTTGATCTTCTCCGGGAAGCCCTCGAACTCCCCCTTGCGGATCGCCGCCAGGTCGCGGCGGTGCTCGGCCGTCGCCGCCGCCTCGTAGAGATACACCGGCAGCGCGTGGCGCGAGGCGATCGAGGCGCCGAGGGCGCGCGCCAGCCTGACACAGTCCTCGAGTGTGGCGCCGCGAATCGGCACCAGCGGGATGACGTCGATCGCGCCCATGCGCGGGTGACGGCCGGAGTGTGTGCGGAGATCGAGGCGCTCGACGCACGCCGCCACCAGGGCCTCGAGGGCGCCGCGCACGGCGTCGGGATCCCCCGTCAGGGTCAGGACGCTGCGATTGTGATCGGGGTCGGAGGAAAGGTCGAGGATGCGCACCGGGGCGGCGTGACGCGCTGCGTCGACGATGGCGCCGACCACCTCAGGCCGCCGCCCCTCGCTGAAGTTCGGGACGCTCTCGATGATCGGCACCGATCTCCCCCGGGGACCCGCGACGCCGCCGGTCAGGTAACCGCCAGAGCTCCCTGGGCCAGCGCCTCGACCAGCCGCTGCGGGTTGCGCTCGAGGGGACCCTCCCAGTCCGCGGCCAGGCGATGGCCTGGGCAACCTCCCTCCCCACCGAGCCGGCGATCGAGCAGGTCGAGATACGCCGCCTCGTCGGCGGTGGCCCCCTGGTTGTTCAGCCCCTGGCGCGCCAGGCGCACCAGCTCGATCAGCGCGTCGCGCACCAGCGCCTGGGCTGCGCCCGCCTTGGCCCGCGCCCCGGGAAGCGGCGCCGCGGGGCCCAGGCGGGCAATCTCCTCCAGAAGACCGTCGCGCTCCTTGAAGGTCATCTCACGCACCATCTCCCAGGCGGCACGGCGTGACGCCCCGTCGTACAGGATCCCCTTCCAGAGGGCCGCGAGCGCCAGGCAGGAGGCTGGATCCCCGGAATCGGCGCCTCGCACCTCGATGTATCTCTTCAGACGCACCTCCGGGAAGAGCGTCGTCAGATGCAGCTCGAAATCGGCCAGCGTGGGGCGCTGCCCCTCGAACCCTTTCTTGATGAAGCGCCGGAAGGTCATGCCGTTCGCCGGCATCCACGAGTCGCCGCGCACCACGAAGAACATCGGCACGTCGAGGGCGTAGTCGAGATAGTCGGCGAAGCCGGCGCCATCCTTGAAGACGAACGGCAGGAGGCCGCAGCGGTCCGGGTCGGTGTCGCGCCAGACCATGGTCCTGTAGCTCATGTAGCCGTTCAGGCGCCCCTCGGTCAAAGGCGAGTTGGCATAGAGCGCGGTGACCAGGGGGGACAGGGCCATGGCGGTCCGCATCTTGTCGGCGGCATCGGCCTCGCTGGCGTAGTCGAGATTCACCTGGATGCACGCGGTCTGCTTCATCATGACGTGCGCCAGACGGCCGCGGCGAGGCAGGTAGTCGCGCATGATGGCGTAGCGCGCCTTCGGGATCCAGCGGATCTCCTCCAGCGGGGTGAGCGGGTGAAGCCCCAACCCGAGCCAGGCGATCCCGAGCGGCCGCGACACCTCGTCGGTCTCCTGCAGGTAGTTGGCGAGCTCGTCGCGCATCGGAGCCAGTGTCCGGTGCACGGCGCCGGACAGCTCGATCTGCCCCCCGGGCTCGAGCGTGATGTTCGTGCTTTCGCGCGTGAGGGACAGGATCCGTCCCCCTTCCTCGTGTGGGGTCCAGCCTTTGTCGCGCGTCAGCTTCTGGAGCAGCGTTTCGACCGACAGGGGCCCCTCGTACGGGACGGCGCGTCCGCTGTCGCGGAACAGACCGACCCGCTCGTACTCGAGGCCGATCCCCCAACGTTCGCGGGGTTTGGCGCCGAGATCGAAGTACCCCTGCAGGTCCTCCTCCCTGGTGATGTCCGAGGTCGCCTCCATCCCTCCCCTCACGAAAGCGCGATCTTATCATCGAAGGAGCCGACTCCCGTCAGCCGACGAGTCGATCGCCGGGAGGCCGGGTGAGGGAAGGATCGAGGGGGGAGGGATCAGTCGCCCTGGCGCGACCCCGGGGGGGCGGTCGGCCGGCGGTGCGACTCGTGCCAGTCCTGGTGACGCTTCATGTAAAGGCGGCACACCTCCTCCGCCGGCAGCCCGAGGCAGCGGGCGTACTCCTTGAGGAAGCCGCGTACGAAGACCGAGGCGGGGAGATCGGCGAAACGCTCCTCCTCGATCGCCTGCAGGTGCGTGGGACGGATCTTGGTCTTCTCGGCGATCGTCTCGAGGGCCTGTCGCTGTCTCTGGCGCTCGTCGCGCAGATCGGGCCCGGAGGCCGGCAAGGGGCGCGAAGCATCGAGATCGGAGGGGGCGGGCCAGGCGACCGGAGCCGGGACCGGAGACGGCTGGATCGTCGGAGGGGGCTGGGCGGCGTGTGGCGACTGAAGGGACGCCGAGTTTGGCTCGTCCTGGACCCGGGTGGCCGGCGGCGGCCCGGAGGCCGCTCCGCCGTCCGTTCCGGGTGGAGGGGCCGCCGTGGGGACGACCTCGCCACCCGCCCTCTCGAGGACGCGGGGCTCGGTCGCCGGGCCGCCATGCAGCCCCCGGATCTGATCGTCGCGCAGGGCGCCCCGCTCGAGCATCTGGCGGTCGTAGGTCGAGCGGCTTTCGAGAAATATCAGGGTGCGGTAGGCCGCCTCGATTCGGGCCTGCATTTCCCTCAGGCCCGGCGCCTCGATCACCGGGCCGAGGAAGGTGGTCTCCGGGTCGTAGGTCCGCTTCAAGAGTTGATACGCCGACTGAACCTCCTTCGGCGAGGCCTTGGGCACCACCTCCAGGACCCGATAGTGATCGATCGTCTCCAGGTCCTCCCATTCTTCGTCGGCCTCGCGCAGCGGGCCGACGGCCACCGCCAGCAGGCGCGTCCCCGACCGCGCGATCCCCTTGGTCGAGGACGCATTCGGGTATTGCTGCGACAGGGAACGGCGCTTCTGCACCGCCTGCAGGACCGACAGGTCGTGCTCGATGATGCCGGCGGTGTGCAGGCTGAGACCGAAGCATTTCCGGAAACCGCTGGCAAGGGCGGCGGCGGCCTCCTCGTCGCTGTCACCGCGCACCAGGTTCAGGAGCAGCTCGAGCCGGGTGCGGCGCAGCACGGCGGCGACGGTGTCTCGGGCCGCGGGGTCGATCGCCCCCACCCGCGTCATGAAGGCCCGGAACGAGGTGCGCGCCGGATCGACGCCGGTTTCGCGCAGCCTGGCCTCCAGGGCCGCCATGGTCTCGCCCGTGAGCGCGCGCACCAGGCACCAGCGCAGGTGGGCCTCGGTGAACAGGTAGACCGACTCGAGAGCCGCCGGCTCGGGTGTCGTGACGAGGATTCCGACGGTTCCCTCGGCGAAGGCGGCCACGGTGCCGGGGGAGCGCCCGGAGCCGCAGTCGACGATGACATGGTCCGCCGACAGGGTCGGGAACTGCTCCGCGATCTGCCGCACGAAGTGCACCGGATCGTCACGCAGCTCGCCGCGCAGAAGGCCGCCGATGATTCGAAGATGGGGAGTGGGCGTCTCGCACGCCAGCTCGGAGAGCAGCGCCACGCGGCCCGACGCCAGGTCCGCGAGAGAGCGGGGGAGCCGCTGGTAGCCGAGATAGCCGTGCAGGTTGCTCCCCTGCAGGTCCAGATCGACAAGGACGACGCGGCGGCCGGTGCGCGCCAGCTGGATGCCGAGGTTGGCAGCCAGCAGCGATCGCCCCACGCCCCCCTTGCCCCCGGCCAGGGTCCAGATCGACTGGCGCGCCTCGACGGAGCGCGCCGGTCCCGGCGCCGGTGAGGGTGCGGGGGACTGGCCGGCTTCGATCGTCTGGGTCGTTTCCATCAAGCCACCTTGTCCGAGACGTCCTTCTCTTCGAACTCCTCGCCGTTGAAGGAGATGAGCCGGGCCTTCTGGTCGACCACCGTCTCGAGGCTGACGGGGCGGCCCCAGATCGACTGGATCCCCTTGAGGGTCTCCCGCGCGTAGTCGTGCTTCAGCTCGACCCCCTCGAACTTGTGCTGCAGCAACAGCTCCCCCTTGTTGCGGAAGTTGCCGTCGGCGGCGAAGATGAACGGCTGGCCGAAATTGGTCAGCTGAAACAACAGGCGCTGCTTGACCTTCTTGAAGTCGCGGTCGCTGATCTGGTAGGCCCCGGTCTTTGGATTGAAGTCGTAGATGAACATCTTGTGCTCGCGGCAGAAGTCCTCGGTGCGATAGTTGTCGATGAAGGTGACGTCGTTGCAGAGGCGGCGCACCTCGAAGATCTTGTCGCGGCCCAGCCCGAGCTTCCGGTCCCAGCGGGCCCGCGCCACCAGGTCCTCGCAGTCGTCATACTCCTTGCCGAAGCGGCCCTTGTTCCAGCGCTCCTCGATGTTGCGGTAGAGCTCGACACCAAGCTTGTAAGGGTTGAGGCGGCCTGTCCGGCCCCCCAGGGTGCCGGAGTGGTGGTCGGCGTAGTCGATCACCTCGGCGTCGGTCAGGACCTTCTCGGTCATCAGCTTGGAGTGCCAGTAGGTCGCCCAGCCTTCGTTCATGATCTTGGTCTGGGCCTGGGGGGCGAAGTAGTACGCCTCCTCGCGGATCATCGCCAGGATGTCCCGCTGCCAGTTCTCCAGGGGCGAGGAGTCGATGAGGAAGCGCAGCACGTCCTTGGCCGGGCTCTCGGGAAAGCGCTTCTTGCGACGCGCCTCCTCGTCGAGCTTCTTCTGCTGGGTCTCCATGTGCTGCGGCGGGTTGATGAAGTCGTTCATGTAGGACTTGCTCTTGAGTCGCTTCACCACCGGTCGCGGCTCCTCCTCCCGGGGCTGGGGACGGTCGCGCACGATGAACGGCGCGTGCGCGTCGATGAGGTTCTCGAGCGACAGGCAGGTGTCGACGAACGTCTCGACCTCCTCCACGCCGTGCTTGTCCATGTAACGGCGGATGCGGGTTGCGTGGTTGGCCATCTCGTCCATCATCTTACGGTTGGTCTTGGTGAACGAGAAGTTGTTCTTGAAGAAGTCGCAATGGGCGTAAACGTGCGCCATGACCAGCTTCTGGTCGACGCGCGAATTGCACTCCAGCAGGTAGGCATAGCAGGGATCGTTGTTGATGACCATCTCGTAGATCTTCGACAGGCCGTAGGAATACGACTTGGTGAGGTACTCGTACTCCATCCCGAAGCGCCAGTGAGGGTAGCGCGTCGGAAATCCTCCGTAAGAGGCCACCTGGTTCAGGCTGCGGTAGTCGAGCATCTCGAAGATGACCGGGAAGAAGTCGAGCCCGTAGGAGCGGGCATGGGCCTCGATCTCCTCCTGAAGACCCTGCAGATCCGCCGGCAGCGTCGCCATGCTAGCGTCCCCGTCCCAGGAAATCCTTGATGGATTGGTAAATGCCGTCCTTGTTCTCGATCTTCGAGAGGGCCAGGCGCTCATCGTCGGCCAGGGACTCCTTGAGATCGACCAGGAACTGGCCTGTGCCATAAGGGCTTTCCACCTGGCCGTAGCAGAAGAGGTTGACCCGCGGCAGCAGCTGCGCCTTGAGAAGCGAGACGCATTCCTCGGTGTCACCCTGTGACCAGTTGTCGCCGTCCGAGAAGTGCAGGCAGTAGATGTTCCATTCGTCGGAGGGGTACTCCGTCTCGATGATCCGACCGCACAGCTTGTAGGCCGCCGAGATCACCGTGCCGCCCGACTCGCGCGTGTGATAGAAGGTCTCCCGGTCCACCTCGCGGGCCTCCGCGTCGTGGATGATGTAGCGGATCTCGACCCCCTTGTAGTGGTGCCGCAGCCAGGTGTCGATCCAGAACGACTCGATGCGCACGATCTCCTTCTGCTCCTCGCCCATCGACCCCGAGACGTCCATCATGTAGAGGATGGCCGCATTGGCCTGCGGCATGACGGCGCTCTTCCAGGAGCGGTAGCGCCTGTCCTGCCGGATCGGCACCAGGATCGGGTTGTCCGGTCTGTAGGTCCCGGTGGAGATGCTGCGCTTGAGGGTCTCCTTGTAGGTCCGCTTGAAGTGCCGCAACGACTCGGGGCCGTACATGGAGATGCCGGTGTAGCGGTCCTTGACCGACATGATGTTCTTGCGCCCTTTGGGGCGGATCTCCGGCAGCTCCAGCTCCTCTCCGAGCATCTCGGCCAGCTCGTCCAGCGAGATGTCGACCTCGAGGATGTGATCCGCGGCCTGGTTGCCGGCCCCCTGGCTGCCACCCTCCGCTTCGCCCTGGCCGAGGACCGTGCCGACCGCGCCGTCGCCCTGGCCGACCCCGCCGGTCTGCTTGTGGCCGTAGACGAACTGCGGGATGTTGATCTGCGGCAGGGGGATGGAGATCAGATCCTTGCCCCGTCGACCGATCAGCTCGCCGCTGCTGATGTACTTCTTCAGCTCTTTCTTGATGCGGCCGCGGACGATCTGCTTGAAGCGATTGTGGTCCTGGTCGATCCTGAGGATCATGGCCTGTCACACCGCGAAAGAAATGCCCCTGCGGGGCTCACGCGAGAGGCTCGGCCCGGCAGGGGCGGCATGGGTCCCGGCTCTCAGTCGCGCGCGTCGCCCCGCGCGAAGATGCTGGCCACGTAATTGAGCACGTCCGTGGCGCAGATGTCGCAGTAGCCGTAATCCTTCTTCAGGCGGCTCTTCACGACGTCGATCTTCTCCTGGGTGTCCTTGTCCACCACCGAGGAGACCAGGGAGGTCAGCTTGATGGAGTCCTTCTGGTCCTCGAACAGCTTGAGCTCCAGGGCCTTGTGGAGCCGCTCGTTCGTCTTGTAGTTGAAGGTCTTCCCCTCCACCGCCAGCGCCCCGATGTAGTTCATGATCTCGCGGCGGAAGTCGTCCTTGCGGTTGTCGGGGATGTCGATCTTCTCCTCGATCGAGCGCATCAGCCGCTCGTCGGGCTCCTCGTCCTGGCCGGTGTACTTGTTGCGCACGCGCTCCTTCTGCGTGTAGGCCTTGACGTTGTCGATGTAGTTGCTGCACAGCCTGGCGATGGCCTCCTCGTCGGCGGAGATCGCGCGCTGCACCTCGTTCTTGGCAATATCCTCGTATTCCTGCTTGACCACCCCGAGAAGGTCGCGGTAGCGCTTGCGCAGCTCTTCCGAGGTGATGAGCGAGTGATGCCTGAGGCCCGATTCGAGCTCGTTGAGGACCATGAAGGGGTTGATGCAGCCCTCTCCCTTGTCGGAGACCAGGGCGTTGCTGATCTTGTCCTGGATATAGCGCGGCGAGATGCCGTCCATTCCCTCGCGCATCGCCTCCTTGCGCAGCTCCTTGACGTTGTCCTCGGTGAAGCCGGGGAGCGTCTTGCCGTTGTAGAGGCGGAGCTTCTGAAGAAGCGTCAGGTCGGCCTTCTTCGGTTCCTCGAGGCGGGTGAGGACCGCCCACATGGCCGCCATCTCGAGCGCGTGCGGGGCGATATGCTTGCCCTTGATGCGCGACGGGTTGTAGTCCTTCTCGTAGATCTTGATCTCCTCGGACAGCTTGGTGATGTAGGGGATGTCGATCTTGACGGTCCGATCGCGCAGCGCCTCCATGAACTCGTTGTGCTGCAGCTTGCGGTACTCCGGCTCGTTGGTGTGCCCGATGATCACCTCGTCGATGTCCGTCTGCGCGAACTTCTTCGGCTTGATCTTGTGCTCCTGCGACGCCCCCAGGAGGTCGTAGAGGAAGGCGACGTCGAGCTTCAGCACTTCGATGAACTCGATGAGCCCGCGGTTGGCGACGTTGAACTCGCCGTCGAAGTTGAAGGCGCGCGGGTCGGAGTCGGACCCGAACTCGGCGATCTTGCGGTAATTGATGTCACCCGTCAGCTCGGTCGAGTCCTGGTTCTTCTCGTCCTTGGGTTGAAAGGTGCCGATGCCGATCCGGTCCTTCTCGGAGAGGACCAGCCGGCGCACCCGCACCTGCGAGACGATTTTCGTCCAGTCGCCACCGGAGCGCAGGGTCAGCTCCTTGTAGTACTGCCGGCAGCAGGGGCAGAGATCCCCGTCGATGGCGACGCGCTCGGCCTCAGGCTTCCCCTCGTTGAGCATGCGCAGCACCTCGGGGCGGAGCTCCGCCGGCACGAGGTGCAGCGGGTCTTCGTGCATCGGGCAGGCGATCACTTCGGCCGCCTGGTCGGTGCGCTTGCGGCCGGCCTCGGCGTCCACCACCCAGGAGAAGGTGTAGAGCGCCCCCTCCGGCGTCTTGGAGTAATTCTCGAGCCCCTTCTTGAGCAACCGGACGATGGTCGACTTCGAGGAGCCGACGGGGCCGTGGAGGAGCAGGACGCGCTTTTCGGTGCCGTAGTGCTGGTCCGCCGACTTGAAGACGTTGACCAGCTTCATCAGCGGTATGTCGAGCCCGAAGATGGCGTCGCCGCCGTTGTGGTCCTTGTCGTCAAAGAAGTTGTAGTGGACGATCTTCTTCTTGTACTCGAAGTACTCGCGCGTCCCCTTGGACAGGATCATGTCGTAGATGCGCTGGAAGGCGGTGCGCGTCACCTTGGGGTTGTGGCGGACGATCTGAAGGTAATCCTCGAAACCCCCCTCCCAGTGCTGCTCACGAAAGCCTCTCAGGTCCTGGAGTTTCCCGATCAACTGGACGATGTCGGAACCAGTGGCCACCGGTTTCACCTCCCGATCGGACGGGGATTCCTTGGCGGGAAAATACGACGTATCTTTCTGATAGGCCATGCTTTCCTCTGCTTCCGAAACACCTGTCACGTAATATAAGGCCCAGTCAAGGAATTGTCAAAATCTTTTTCCCCCTGGCCACTTTTCGGCGCCAGGCGATTCGGGCGGGCTCGACCGGGCCACCCGCTGGGCGGCCCATCCCGACCTTGACGATTCGCTTGCCTCATCCGGCTCGCGGGTCCCATCTTGATCCGGCCGGCGGGCCGGTTTGTTGACACTGTCCCGGATTTGCCGCTAACATCCGGCCGCGAGCGCAGAGGGGGAGCGTGGACCCGCAGGACGTGAGACCCGCCGTCCGGGAAGAGATCCTTGGGATCCTCGGCAACCAAGCGCTGCGCGGGAAGGCTCTCGCGCAGGCCCTCCTCGGACTCGGCTCCCGCCACGCCATCGATCCGTTCCGATCCTCCTTGCGGGTTATCGCCTGCCTTGATCGGGACGAAGCGCAGGCCCGTCTCCTGATGACGGCGATCGAGGAGCACCGCGCTTCGCTCGAGGCGCGCCTCGGACGCGATCCGGGGTTCAGCGTCGCGGCGCTCGACTACCTGCACGAGCTGGAGGGGACGATCCGCGAGCCGGTGTTCAGCGACGCCCTCGACGACTCGGCGGCGCCGCAACCGGCGACCATCCCCTGGCAAAGGCCGTTCGACGAGACGCTGGCCCTCGAGCTCCGGCGCGCCGCGCGCTTCGGCCGGCCGCTCTCCCTCGTCCTTCTGGGGCCCGACAGCGTGCCGCCCGCCGGAGAGTCGTCCATGACGGCGGCGGCCCGGAGCCTGCGCGGGCTGGCACGCGACTCGGATGAGGTGGCGCGTGTCGTGCCGGAGGGCTTCGCTGTCATCCTGCCCGGCACTGGAGAGGCCGCCGCCGCAGGAGTGGCTACCCGCCTGATCAGCGCGCTGCGGGTGACGACCGGGGTGAGCTGGAGCGCCGGCATCGTCGCCGGCACCGGTCATCCGGGCGGTGGCGCGGCCGTGGCCCGCGAGGCGGGGCAGACGCTGGCCCGCGCCCGCGCCCGGGGCGGCGGGGCGATCGAATGCCAGCGCGCCGAACGCCGGGAGCACCCGCGCCGGCGCACCGGCCCCTCGCTCCTGGCCTGGATCGCGCGGGACGAGGCTCCTCCTTCGCCGATCGCGGTCGAGGATCTGTCGATTGGCGGGGCGCTCCTCAGGGGGAGCGAGAAGATCGATCCGGGGAGCGAGGTCGACCTGACCCTTCGTGAGGTCTCGGCGCGGCCGCGCGAGGTGACTCCGCGGGCGCGCATCGTGCGGGTCGTCGCGGCGCCGGAGGACGGACCGAGGCCCACCTGGCGGACGGCGATCGTCTTTCTGGCGGACGACGACACGCGATGCCGCATCGCCGGAATCCTGGCGGACCTGACGGCGGAGCGCCGGCGCGACGCGGCGGAGAGAGCATGATCACCCTGGACGAAGCGACGCGCTACCGTGAGGAGCTCGTGGCGGTGCTCCAGGAGGACGCCCACAACGAGGAGCGGATTCTCAAACGGCTCGATCAGATCCGCACGCAGAGCGGGTTGCAGGCGTACGCCGCGCTGTTGCTGATCCTGACCCATCTGCCGTTCGAGGAGTCGGACGCCCGACGTCACTGGGAGGCGATCCTGAAGCATCGCCGGGAGCTCTCCAAGGTCCTGCAGCGGGACATCGGACTGCGGGTCGGGGTGCTCGACTATTTCGTCAACGTCAACCGCCAGCTCACCAGCCCGCGGCTCATCGATCTGGCGTTCAGCGAGAGATTGGATCCCGCGGCGCCCCTCGACCCACGCACCGGCCTGCTGAACGTGCGGCAGTTCCTGTCGGCCCTGCAGAAGGAGACCCGGCGCGCCAAGCGCTACGAGCTCGACCTGTGCGTGCTGTACCTCGACATCGATGACTTCCGCGAGATCAACGAGAGGTACGGCGACCTGGTGGGGGATATCCTGCTGCGCGAGGTCGCCATCGTGCTCAAGAACAAGATCCGGGACATCGACCTGGCGGCCCGTCTGTCGGGCGAGGAGTTCGGCCTGATCCTGCCCGAGACGGAGCGCATGGGTGCGTTCCTGGTCGCCGAGAGGATCCGCAAGGAGGTCGAGCGTCACTTCCTGCGCCGCGACATCGACGGTCGGCCGATCTCGATGACCGTAACCCTCGGTGTCGCCAAGGCGCCGGAGGACGCCGCGACGGCGGACCGCCTGGTCCGTCGGGCCGAGGAGGCGATGCACCAGGCCAAGGCCCGCGGCGGCAACTCGGTCGGCGTCTACTACCGCGAGCGGCGCAACTTCATCCGCTTCGACGTGGCGCAGCGGCCGGTGCAAATCAAGGTCGTGCCGGCGGCGGAGGCGGGGGAGGAGGCGGCTCCCGACACGCCGGAGCCGAAGAACATCAGCCGCAGCGGTCTCTTGTTCGAGAGCGAGCGGCCGTTCGCCATCGGCGACGAGCTGGTCATCGTCTGCCAGGACGGGCGGGACGGTGGACGGATCACGCTGCGCTCCCGGGTCGTTCGAATCGAGGAGATCGAAGGACAACGCGGGCGTTACGAGGTGGGCGCCGCCTTCCTGCTCGAATGGGAGCACCAGGAGGCGCAGGTCACCGAGTTCCTGAAGCGCGGCGGCCTGGCCGCCACCGGCTGAGGCGGTCGCGCGTGCCGGTCCTCGGAATCGACACGGCGACCCCCCGGGGGAGCATCGCGCTGGCGCGCGCCGGCCGCGTGCTCGCCGAGACGCACCTCGAAGAGCGCGCCTGGCACGCGCGCGACCTGCTGTCGCGCATCGACTCCCTCCTCAAGGACTCCTCGCTGACGCCACGCGACCTCGTCGGCCTCGGCGTGGCGGTCGGACCGGGCTCGTTCACCGGAGTGCGGATCGGCATGGCCACGGCCAAGGGGCTGGCCTATTCTCTCGCCATCGGCTGCGTGGGCCTGTCGACGCTCGAGGCGCTCGCCCGGGCGGTGGTGTGCGACAGCCGCCCGCTGACGTCGGAGCGGCTCTGCCCGGTTCTGGACGCCGGGCGTGGGGAAGTGTACGCGGCGCTCTTCCGTTTCGGGGTGGAGGGGGAGCCGGTCCGCGAGACGCCCGATCGCTCGTGGCGACCGGCGGATCTGGTGCGGGCGATCCCTGCAGGGACGGTGATGGTCGGTGACGCGGCCGCCTCGGTCGCCGCCGCGGCCGGCGAGACGGGGCTTACCCTCACGGCTTTGGCGCCGACCCCGCCGCTCGCGGGGGCGATTGCGCTGTGGGCCGCGGGCGTCCTGCCGCCCGGCGGCTACCGTCCGGGTGCCCTCGGACCCAACTACGTCCGTCCCTCGGATGCGGAGGCGACACGACGACGGTGAGACGAGGAGGCCGGGCGGGGATCGGGGCGCTGGCGATCTCCGGCATGGTCCTGGAGGACATTCCGGCGGTCATGGAGGTCGAGAACCGGTCGTTTCCGACCCCCTGGAGCGCCTCCTCGTTCCGGCACGAGCTCCTCGAAAACCCTTACGCCAGCCTGTTTGTCGCCCGCATCCCGGATCCGCCGGGGATCATCGCCTTCGCCTGTGTCTGGGTGGTCGACGAGGAGATGAAGATCAACAATCTGGCCGTCCATCCGCTCTGGCGCTCACGCGGAGTGGCGACCCGGCTCCTGGAGTTCCTGCTCGACTTTGCCCTGGGGCAGGGGTGTCGCGAAGTGACCCTCGAAGTGCGGCCAAGCAACGCGGTGGCGCTGAGGCTTTACCAGAGGACGGGTTTCGCGGTGGTTGGGCGACGCAAGAGATACTACACCGACACCCATGAA
Source organism: Candidatus Polarisedimenticolia bacterium (assembly GCA_035762745.1). GTDB lineage: Bacteria > Acidobacteriota > Polarisedimenticolia > Gp22-AA2 > Gp22-AA2 > DASTNM01. The sequence continues at coordinate 3,078 of DASTNM010000561.1, read as the reverse complement.
GATGCCCTGGTGATGGCCCGCAGCGTGCACCCCCGGAAGACCGGCTCCTAGGCTTGCATCACTCGATCTGGAATGGTAAACTTCAATCTACATGGTCTCAAGTAACCCGCGACCGCACGTGGTCGAACGCCAACACAACCCAGGAGGTTGGGCCGATGGTGCATAACGAGGACCTGAGGCGCGCACTCGTAGAGCAGAACGAGGAATACCGCAGGCTGATGTCCGAGCATGCCAGCTGCGAGTCGAGACTCCAGGAACTCCAGGGCAAGGCCACGCTCGACGACACCGAGAAAGTCGAGACGGTCAACATCAAGAAGCAGAAGCTGCAGATCAAGGATCGAATGGAGGCGATTGTCCGCCAGCACCTCGGACGCGAGACCGGTGCCGGCGTCCGCCACTGATCCGTCCAGGCCGACGACCCGGCGGTGATCCGCCGTTCACCGGGGGCAGAGCATGCCCGTATCCGCGCAGGCGGTCCCGTTCCTGATCCCGCTCGTGGTTCTCGCCGTGGGCGCCGGCTTCATCTTCCCGTGGGCCGCGCTCCCCTGCGTTCTTCTGGCTCTGTTCGTCCTCTTTTTCTTCCGTGATCCCGAGCGGCTTTCACCGGTGGGCGATGGGCTCGTTCTGGCCCCCGCCGACGGCCGCGTGACCGAGGTACGGCGCGATCCGCGCGGCGCCACGGTGTCGATCTTCCTGTCCCTCTTCGATTGCCACATCAACCGTTCACCCGTCGCGGGCCACGTGCGCGACGTGGTGCACACGCCGGGACGCTTCCATCCCGCCTGGCAGAACCGCGCCTCGAACACCAACGAGCGCAACCACCTGGTGATCGACTCGCCCGGCGGCGAGTATGGCGTCACCCAGGTGGCGGGTGTCCTGGCGCGGCGGATCGTCTGCCGCAAGCGCGCCGGCGATCCGCTCGCCCGCGGAGAGCGGATCGGTCTGATTCGCTTCGGATCGCGCACCGATCTGCGGCTGCCGCCCGGCGTCGAGCCTCTCGTCGGCCTGGGCGACAGGGTCCGGGGAGGGTTGACCGTGGTGGCACGCGAAGCGGCGGCCACGGAGCGCTCGGTCGTTGCGGGGGGACGGCGATGAGGGAGCGGACCCGTCTGCGGCGCGGCGCGTACCTGATCCCGAGTCTCTTCACGACCGCCAACCTGCTGTGCGGCTATCTCGTCGTCGTGCGCAGCATCAAGGGTGATTTCGAGTGGGCGGCGCTGGCCCTGTTCATCGCCGCGTTCCTGGACCGGATTGACGGAGCGGTGGCCCGCCTGACCGCCACCACGAGCGACTTCGGCGTCCAGCTCGATTCGCTGGCCGACGTGATCTCGTTCGGCATGGCGCCGGCGGTTCTGGTCTATATGTGGGCCCTGGCCGATCTCCCGAAAGTCGGTTCGCTGGCCCCGTTCCTGTATCTGGCGGCGGGAGCGGCCCGCCTGGCGCGCTTCAACATCCAGGCGCCGGCGCAGGACAAGCGCTACTTCGTCGGCCTGCCGATCCCGGCGGCCGCCTGCGCCCTGGCCGCCTGCGTCTTCTACAGCCCGGAAAGGGTGACCGATCCGCTGATCGGCGGGCTGGTTGCGGTGCTGGTCCTCACGCTGGCGGGTTTGATGATCAGCCGGGCCCGCTACCGTTCTTTCAAGGAGTTCGACCTGAGGCGCCGCATGCCCTGGGTCATCGCCATCCTGATCCCGCTGATCTATTTCGTCGTCGCCGGCTACCCCCAGGAAATCGCCGTCATCCTGAGCTTTCTTTACCTGTTATCGGGGCTCTTCCCGCGCCTGCGGGCCCCGGGGCGCCACGAGCCGCGGCCCGCAGCCGCCGGAGGACCCGATGGCCGTCCGTGAGAAGGCCCGCACCGCGGCCAAGGCCCACCTGGCGCTGTTCGACGCCACGACCCTCATCGCCAAGGCGGTCAAAGAGCAGCTCGTGGCGCGCTCATTCCCCAAGGCGTCCGTGCGTCTCTTCACCTCGAGGAACGATCCCGACGCGAACCTGACCGAGTTCGGCGGCGAGGCGATGCTGGTGACCGACCCCGACATCGACGCCCTCGACGGTCTCGACATCGCCTTCCTGTGCGGCACGCCCCGGGAGGGCGGTCTCTACCTCGACTGGCCCGCCCGCAAGGGATTCGTCGCCATCGACCTCACGAGCGCCGCCAGCGAGATGGAGGAGATCCCCCTGGTCAACGCCGCGGTCAACCCCGAGGCGATCAGCCGTCGTCCCGGAATCATCGCCATCCCGCACGCCGTGTCCCAGATCCTCTCGACTCTCCTGGCGCCGGTTCTGCGCGGCCCGGGTCTGCAGCAGGCGGCGGCCGTCGTCTTCCAGCCGGCCTCCGGGTGCGGCGACGAAGGGATCGAGGAGTTGTACCAGCAGACGGTGGGACTGCTGAACTTCCGCGAGGTCCCGAGCGCTGTCTTCGGACGGCAGATCGCCTTCAACCTGGTCCCCACGTCGCTCTACGGGGAGGGGGCGGTCCCGGGAGGCGCCCAGCCGCGGGCCCTGGCCAGGGAGGTGCAGAGGGTGACGGGTGGGGGTTACGAACTGTCGGTGGAGGTGGTTCTGGTCCCTGTATTCCACTGTCACGCGGTTCTCTTATACCTGGTCCTCCCCTCCGGGGCGACGCGAACCAATCTGATGACCGCCTTCGCCCGCAGCCCGGAGATCCGGGTCGCCGGGCCCGGAGAGCCGGCGACACCGGTGGACGAGGCGGGCAAGCCCGGGATCGTCCTGGCCGGGGCGCGCCAGGCGCGCGAGGGGTCGGCGTTCTGGATCTGGGCCGTCACCGACGACCTGCAGGCTGGCACGGCGCTGAACGCCGTGCGGATTGCCGAATACCTGCTGACGCCCGCTCCCGGTCGTGGTGACGCGTGAGCCGACCCTGGATGCGCCGCATCGCGTTGGTCTGCGGCCTCTTCATCTTCTTTTGCGGTTCTCCTGCCCGGTCCCAGGATCTGAAGCGTCCGGAGGAGCAGCTGGCGGCGATCTACGTCCTCAAGGTGCAGCTCGAGATCGAGCAGAGACGTCTCGACGCGACCCTCCAGACCTACGGCGAGAATTCACACGCGCGCGAGG
>DASTNM010000560.1:0-2081 GCA_035762745.1 Candidatus Polarisedimenticolia bacterium | reverse complement strand
AGGATGGCGGTCGGAGCGAAGCCGCGCCACATCCTGGCGCAGTTCCTCGCCGAGGCGCTGTCGCTGTCGATCCTGGGCGGCCTCACCGGCGCCGCCCTGGGGCTTCTGGCCGCCTGGCGGCTCGCCGCCCAGTTCGGCTGGCCGGTGCTGGTCCGTCCCGGCGTCGTGGTCCTCGCCCTGGTCTTCAGCGGCCTCGTCGGGATCGGCTTCGGGCTCTACCCGGCCCACCGCGCCTCACGCCTCGATCCGATCGAGGCCCTGCGCTACGAGTGACGCCGCCCGCGTCTCTGCTAGAATCCAACCTTCCCGGGAGCGTCCGACGATGTCGATGACCCGCACAGCCCGGCCCGTGCGCCGCGCGCCGACACCTCGCGCTCCGAGGGGTGCTGCCACGAGACGCGTCCCGGCCGCCTCGGCCCGGCGCGCCGCCGTCCCCGCCCCGCCCGCGGCCGCCCCGCTCCCGGCCTGTCCCTGGCTCGCCGAGGTGGTGGGCGATCTGCACGGCGAGGTCCGGCGCGCCTTCCCGGCTCTGGAACGCGACCTGACCGGGGGACGGCGCGTCTACTTGAACAGCGGTGGCGGGACGCTGGTCACCGAGAGAAGCGTCGTGGCGATGGAGCGGACGGCGCGTTATGCCAACGCGCAGGACGGCGAGGTGTCGGCGGGGGAGAGGGCGACGGCGGCGATCCACGCCCGGGCGCGTGCCGGAGCGGCCGATTTCCTGAACGCGTCCTCGCCCGGGGAGATCGCATTCCATCTTTCGACGAGCCACGCGCTGTTCAACCTGTCGTTCGCCTTCCGCGATCTGTTGCGCCCCGGGGACAACCTGGTGGTGACGCGTCTCGACCATGCGGCGAACGTCTCGCCGTGGGAGTCGCTCTGGGGGGAGGACCGTGGGCTCGAGGTGCGCGAGTGCGGCCTGCTCCGGGACGGCAGGCTCGATCTCGATCACCTGGAGCGGCTGATCGACCGGAAGACACGGCTGGTCGCCGTCACCTACGCGTCGAACGGGCTGGGAGCGATCGTCCCGATCGAGGAGGTCGTGCGCCTGGCCCACCGCCATGGGCGGCCCGATCCGCCCGCCCGGCCGGGGCGGCGCTGGGACGGCGCCCTGGTCGTGGTCGACGCCGTGCATCACGCCTACCACGGGCCGATCGATGTGCGGGCGATCGGCTGTGACTTCCTGGCCTTCTCGGGCTACAAGCTGTTCGGCCCGATGCTCGGGGTCCTCTGGGGCCGCGCCGGCTGGCTGCGGGCGCTGCGTCCCTACCGGGTCGAGCCGAACGTCGATGAGGCGCCCTACAAGTTCGAGCAGGGGACTCCGAACCATGCGGTCCTGGCCGGCCTCTCGGGGGCTCTGGACTACCTGCTCTGGCTGGGGGAGAAGGTGGAGGCCGCCGCGGCCGGCCGCCCGGAGGCGCAGGCGCTCGGCGCGCGCCTCGAGCACGACCATCCGCAGGACGACCGGCGGCGGCTCAAGTGGGCCCTGTGCGCCATCCGCGAGCACGAACGGACGCTCTCTCTGGCCCTGCTCGACGGGTTCCGCGCCCTGGCGAGGCGGGGCGTGATCCTGCACGGCGTGAACGATCCGGCGCGCGTCGCGGAGCGCGACCCGACCTTCCTCTTCGAGGTGGGCGGGCTGACGCAGGATCAGGTGAAGCGACGTTTGTGGGAGGAGGGGCGGATCGAGGTGCCGAGCGGCACCTACTACTCACTCGCGGTCTACCGCGAGATGCGCGCCAGAAGCCACCACCTGGTGCGCGCCTCTTTCGCCCACTATGACAGCCTCGAGACGGTGAGGCACTTCCTCGCCACGCTGGGGCGTATCGCCGGCTGACGGCGCCTGCGGCGGCGCGCCCGACCGGGCGGGCGGCGCCTACCCGCCCGCCACCGCCGGGATGATCGTCACCTCGTCGCCGTCGGAGACGGGCGTGGTGGTCCCCTTGAGCAGGCGCACGTCGTTGTCGTTGACGTAGATGTTGACGAAGCGCCGGATCTCGCCCTGCGGGCCGCGCAGCTTCCCCTTCAGCCCCTCGTACCGCCCTTCGAGGCCTTCGAGGACCTCGCCGATCGTCGCGCCC
>DASTNM010000559.1:0-3136 GCA_035762745.1 Candidatus Polarisedimenticolia bacterium | reverse complement strand
GCGTCGTACTTGCGCTTCGGCCGTGGGGCGGGGAATGACTCGGGCGACGGAAGCGAGAAAGAGGCGAGATCGTAAATCCGGCTCATGATGCCATGTCGAGGATTGCCGATGCAGTAGAGCCCGCTCGGGACGTCGCAGAGGAAGTCTTCGATGACTCTTCGATAGCTGCGCTCAATGACCTTCACCCCCAGAGTGAGGTCCGGGAGCATCTCCCTCTCCCAGCCGACAATCGCTTCCCTGATGTACTGCCCCTTGATGTTCGGGTCGGTCGGCTCCGTGGCCCCTCCCAGGATCGTGGACGCGACGGGGGGGTTGGGGAACCCGAAGTCCGACTCGGCGGCGGTGTCGGGGACCCTGCTCACTGCGTCGTAATTAATGATTCGCGGCTGGCGCTCGAAGGCGTACGACCGGATCACCAGATCCATCGGGAGCTGCTCGTAGAAGCGGCCCCAGGAGGCGTAGAACTTCGAGCGATGATCATTCTTCGGGTCCCAGATGATACCCAGGCGCGGCGCATAGTCGCGCTTCAAGTCCATTTGGCGTTGTCCGGTTGCGCCGAAGACCTCCTGCCGGTCCCAGCGCAGGCCGGCGTTCACGGTCAAGTTCGGACGGACCGCCCAGCGATCCTGGAGGTAGAACGTCGTGTTCTTGTGCTCCACCGTGGCGTCGAGAGCCGAGGTTGCTGGGCCGCCGGGATCGGTGAGCGCGGCGGTCTTGGTCGTCCAGTAGAAGTGCCGGTAGATCGGCTTGAGCGGATTCACCGTGTTGTCGAAGATCTCGACCTGCTGGCCGCCCGACATCCGCTTGAAGACGTTGGCCGTCTGCTTCTCGTACTCGGCCCCGAACTTGATCTCGTTGTGTCCTAGGAAGCGGGTCAAGGCACCGCCCACGAAGTCACGCTTGAAATCCTTGTTCTGGATCAGGCCGAAGCCGTTGGTCTGGAAGAGCGCGATGCGGTGGTCGATGTACTCGATGGCGTCACCGGCGGCGCTCTCGGGGCCGATGGTGTTCTCCTCCTGGTGGCGCGACACCTGTCCGGAGAGCAGCCACTTCGAGCCCAGGATCCCCTCATAGCGCACGGCGTAGTCCTTCCCGCCGAGCTTCTGCCTGCCGAGGAAGGTGATCGGGTCGCCGTTCACCGGATGGTTCACGTCGTTGATGGCGCCGGTGTCGGTGCGCGGGTCCTGGAAGAACGAGAAGATGAGCGAGTGGTTGGCGGTCATCTTGTAGGTCAGCTTGAAGGCGCCGAGGTTGCGCGTCGTGTCGACACCGGCGATCTGCCCCGCCAGGGCGCCGGAAGGGATCTCGGTGTTGGTGGTGTCGTTCACCCGGTCGTAGGCGCCGAAGAACCACAGCTTGTCCTTGACGAAGTAGCCCCCCAGGTCGGCGCCGTAGTCCTCGCGCGTGAAGCCGGCGGTGGTGCCGTTGATCGACACCACCGGCTCGGCGCTGCTCTGGCGCGAGTCGTTGTCGTTGTAGCCGAAGATGTCGCCGTGGAACTCGTTGCCGCCCGACTTGGTGATGACGTTGATGATGCCGCCGGTCGAGCGGCCGTGCTCCGCCTCGTAGCCGCCGGTCTTGACGTCGACCTCCTGGATGAACTCGTAGTTGAGGTCCTTCCCCTGGAAGCCGTACTCGACGTTGGTGGTGTTGATCCCGTCGATGTAGTAGGTGTTCTCGGCGCCGCTCGAGCCGTAGACGCTGATGCTCGACTGCGACGGGTTGTTGTTGCTGGCGTCGGTCGAGGTGCCGGGGGCCACCTGCACGATCGACGTGTAGCTGCGGCTGGTCGGCAGCGTCTCGATCGCCCGCTTGCTCAGGTTGGTCCCGACGGTCGTCGAGGTGGTGTCGACCGGTGCCTCGCCCACCACCTTGACCTGCTCCTGCATCGTCGGCTGCAGCGTGACGTCCAGCGTCGTCGTGCGACTGAGGCTGACGACGATGGCGTTGCGGGTCACGGGGGAGAAGCCCTGCCCGGTGAAGGTCACGTTGTATTCGCCGGGCGGCAGCAGCGTCAGCCGGTAGTGGCCCGCCCCGTCGGTCGTCGCCACGCGCGACCCTTGCAACGCCGGGCCGAAGGCGGCCACCGAGACGCCGGAGAGACTCTTGCCTCCCGCGACCGTCACGTCGCCGACGATGTCACCCGTCGTCTGAGCGAAGAGGACGGGGGTGAAGGCGCAGGCGCAGAGCAGGATCAGGAGCAGCGGATAGAACCGACGGGGGCTCATGGGTCCTCCTGTTGGGTAAACCGATGGCGCAGAGCCTACCACAACGGGGCCCGCCGGGAGCCCCGCTCTCCGGCGGCGCGGGGCGCGGCGTGCCTCCGACCCTTAGTGCTCGTCGTGCTCTTACGGCGTGACCCCCCCCACGGCGTGCTGGCCGGTGCGGGTCGTCGCCGGGCTGACCGGCGCCCGCTGATCGGTCCACAGGCTCCAGGTCGCGCCGTTCGCGTCGATCGCCAGGGCGTTGTAGTCGCCGATGAAGCGGGAATTGAGGCCGAACCAGCGCGAGTTGCCCGGGTTGGAGAGGCCCGTGTCGACCCGGGTCTTGGCCAGCGAGGCCACGTCGCCTGTGGCGTCGAAGGTCAGCCGGGTCACGGAGAAGCCGTACTTGCACTCCTCCTGGCCGGCCGAGTAGGAGCGGTCCATGTAGCCGACGTCGACGCGGCCGTCGCGCGCCACCGAGACCCAGGGGTAGAACTGGTCGTTGGCGGAGGCGTCGACCGTCACCACCTTCCAGGTGCGGCCGCCGTCGGTGGAGCGCCCGAGGAACACGTCGGTGTTGGTCGCGTAGACCTTGTTGCCCGCCGTGTCGGTCGTCACGCTGCCGTTGCGGTTGTCGGCGAAGACGGAGTAGACGGTGTTGCCCGTGGCGTCGGTCGGGTCGGTCGCCGTGTTGGCCGCCACGGAGACGCGGAAGGCGCAGCCGGTGAGCGTGTTGCGTCCGTCGGAGTTCTGCGGGAAGTTCAGGTCCTGGACTAGGTCGACGCGCGCCGGGTCGCTCCAGGTGCGGCCGCCGTCGGCCGACGACACGACCAGGATCTGGTTCAGGTCGACGGTGTTGAAGTTCTCCCACCCGACGTAGACCGTGCCGCCCGGGGCGACCGAGGGATAGGAATCGGTGCCCAGGTCGCACT
>DASTNM010000558.1:0-5341 GCA_035762745.1 Candidatus Polarisedimenticolia bacterium | reverse complement strand
CCAGCGCCGCGACGGTCTGCGCCATCTGCCGCTGCAGGCCCGACGTGCGCGCGGCGAGGGTCTCCTTCCATGCCAGGTAGATCGACCGGTACCGCGGGCCGTGGCACGACATGCAGGAGACGTCCGAGGCGCGGTGCACGTCGGACGATTGTCCGGGGATGGCGAAATGGCACCCTTCGCAGCGCACGCCGGCCTGGAACATCGGGCTGGGGAGCGGCGCCACGCCGCGCCCGCCGACGCCGGTGTAGAGGCTCGTCTGGGGCGAGTGGCCCGCCTGGTGGCAGTCGCCGCAGGCGGTGGCGGCCGCCTCGAGGCGGGGCGGGCCGACGTGCTCGATCGTCAGGTGGCAGTCCAGGCAGTCGACCTTGTGCTCGGTCACATGTTTGCGGTGCAGCAGCACGGAGTCGCCGTACGCCGCGAGACGCGACGCTTCGTTGTGGCAGGTGACGCAGCGCTCGCGCGGCACGGCGCCGTCGCTTCCCTCCGGCCGGGCGTGGCACCAGGTGCAGTCCATGCCGAAGCGGGCCACGTCGGCGTGATCGAAGGTCAGCGTCCCCTGGCGGATCACTTTCTCGGGAACGTGGTGGCAGAGCGTGCAGCGCGCCGTGCCGGTCCCGGACGTCTGCCCCTTGAAGTGGCACAGAATGCAGGTGCTGGCGGTCACCGCGATGTGGCTCCCCTGCACGATCTGCGAATGACAGGAGGTGCAGCGCAGCGTCTTGCCGCGCCGCATCCCGGAGAGGTGCGCGGCGTGATCGAACAGGACGTCGCCGAACAGCTCGCGGCCCGAGAGCAGCCGCCGCTCGTGGCACCTCAGGCACGAGGCGTCGTCGATCTCGGTCCAGGGGTTGGTGCCGTAGGTGCCGGTGAAGTAGCGCGCCACCATCGACAGCGCTTCCCACTTCTTGCGGAACTCGGCGGTGACGCCGGGGGGGATGTGGCAGTCGACGCAGGCGACGTTGTGGTGCGTGGAGCGCTGCCACGAGGCGTAGTACGGCTTCATGATGTGGCAGGAGCCGCAGAAGGCGGGGCGGCTGCTGATCTCCACCGCCGTGCCGGTGGCGACGACCCCGAGGGCGACGATGAGCCCGGAGGCCAGGAGCAGCGCCTGGAACGGAACCGAGCGGACGAGCGACCGCAGGCGCGCCGGCGCGCCGGCCGGTGTCACCGGGGGGCCCCGGCGACCGCCCGGCTGCGGAAGCGGACCAGAATCGCCACCGTCAGCAGCAGGTAGAACCAGAAGACCAGCAGACCGACCCGCCGCCACTTCCGCCCCTCGATCTTGCCGTTGACCTCCGACTGGATCTCCAGGGCGATCGAGCGCGCCCTCTGCGTGAACGGCTCGACACGCGTCGTCTCGAGGGCGTGCATGGCGGGGTAGGACTCGAGCAGCGCCGTGTGCGCCTCCTCGAGACGGGCGCGGTAGTCCTCGACGTACAGGGGGATTTCGGCGGCCCGGTCGACGATCTGTCGCGCCCGGTCGATCTCGTCGGAGGCGCCGCTGAACAGCGTCCGGAAGGTGGCGGCGATCTCGAGTTGCGGCGATGTCGCGTCGTGGCACTTGAGGCAGACGGTGTCGAGAAGCGCCGCGGCGGCCGGTTCGATCCGGTGGTGATCGTGGCAGGAGGCGCACTCGGGAAGCCCGGCCGCATCCATCGCCGCCTTGTGGGGGCCGGCGAGGAAGAAGGTCCGCGTGGCGGCGTGGCATTGACCGCAGACCTTGTCGACGTCCCCCACGCCCGGCGGCGCCGCGCCGTGCGCGCCGTGGCAGCGCGAGCAGTCGGGGGCGGTGGCGTTCCCCTGCTCGAGGAGCGCCTTGCCGTGCACGCTGCCGGCGTAGTCGGCATAGGGATTCCCCTTGAGGCCGTAGCGCCCCATGAGCGCCGCGTCGGCGTGGCAGCGGCCGCAGGTCTTCGGGATGTTGCGCTTGAACACGCCGCTCGCCGGGTCGTCGGGCCGGCGGATCTCGTGCACCCCGTGGCAGTCGGTGCAGATCGCCACCCGCTCGTCTCCCCGCGCCAGCCGGAGGCCGTGCTGCGAGGTCTGGTAGAGGGCGTACTGGTCGACCGGCAGGTTGTACGACCGCATGCGCGCGATGTCGGCGTGGCAGGAGGCGCACAGCCCGGGGATGGCGCGCCGCGCCGGCCGGCCGCGGAAGCTCCCGGTGTGCGCCGCCGCCACCGTGGCGGCCGCGGCGTTGCCGCCATGGCACGAGGTGCAGTCGATCCCCTCGGCGCGGTGGACGCTCTGCTCGAACTGCACGCGCACGTCGGGGTGGCACAGACCGCAGGCGCGCGCCGGCGGCCGAACGACCGTCGCGAGAAGCAGGAGCGGCAGACCGATCATGGCCGACCCTCCAGCCGCCAGCCGAAGAAGGTCAGCATGGCCCAGAGGACAATCACGGCGGCCCCCACGACGAGGGCCAGGCGCCGATCGCGCCCCGACCGTCCCGGCGAGCGATCGATGAACGGCAGCAGGATCGAGATGGCCAGGATCGCCTCGACGGCGAGGCCGCGCACCCCCCGAGGCACCCAGGCCGGGAACGACTCCAGCACGGAGTGCGAGGCGAGCAGGTACCAGGGCGGTCGCGCTCCCGGCGGCGTGTTGAAGGGGTCGGCGGCCTGCCCGAACGGCTCCGGGAGGAGCGTCGCGAACGTGATGAGGCAGCCGAGCACCAGGACGGCGAGGATCGTCAGGTTGCAGAGATAGACCACGTACACGCTCCGGCCGCCGCGCGTCTCGCCCGGCAGAGCCGAGAGCCCGACGCGGCGCACCCCTGAAAAGTTCAGGTAGAAGAGGACGATCAGAAGCGCCGGCAGCATGAAGACGTGCAGGAAGTAGAAGCGCGTCAGGACCAGGGAATCGACATTCGTCCCCCCGATCAGGAAGGCGAAGATCGGCCCCAGGACCGGCAGCGCGTAGATCACCTCGAGACCGCGAACCGTCGTCCAGTATCCGCGGGCGTCCCAGGGGAGCAGACGGCCGGTCAGGTCGGCGTGGCTCGCGACCAGGAAGGTGAGGACCGCGATGACCCAGAGCGCCTCGCGCGGCGCCTTGTACATCCCCTGGGCGTAGAAGCGCCAGATCCGGATCATCAGGATGAGCAGGAACAACAGCGCCCCCCAGCGGTGCACCTGGTGCACGAACCAGCCGAAGCTGACGTCGCGCACCAGTGTCGTGACCGATGAGAAGGCCTCGGAGACGGTCGGTTGATAGTAGAACGCCAGCATCGCCCCCGTCAGCCCGAGGAAGAGGAAGAGCAGCAGCGACAGGATCCCGAGAATGCGCGGCCAGCGCGCGTAGGAGGGAAGCGGCCGGGCCAGCGCCTCGTCGATCGCCTCGCGCAGCGGCCGGCGCGTGTCGAGCTCGGCCGGGAAGAGGCCGAACGAGGTCAGGAAGGAGAAGATCTCGGTGAGGTTGAAGCGCTCCTCGATCCAGGCGAGAAGCGATCGTCGTGAGCCGGCCGGTCCGGACGCCAAGGGAGCCTCCTCCTCAGGTGTGGACGATGATCTCGTCGGCGCGCACCTCGACCGGGTAGCGCCGCAGCGGACGGTTGGGCGGCCCGGAGAGGACGTTGCCGTTGCGGTCGAACGCCCCGGCGTGGCACGGGCAAAGGAACGTGCCGCCCGCCTGGTCCCACTTCAAGACACAGCGCAGGTGCGTGCAGACCGCCGACAGGGCCTCGACCTCCGTCTGCGAGGCGCGCACGACGAACATCGGCTCCGCGCCGTGGCGCACGAAGCGCGCCTCGCCCACCGCCAGGGAGGAGAACGGCCCGCAGCGCACCAGCCCCTCGCTCGGACGCCGCTCGGCCTCGGGCGCCTTGAAGAAGGCAATGCCCAGCGCCGCCGCCCCGAGCCCCCACAGCGACAGGAAGCCGCGGATCAGCCAGCGCAGCGCCGCGCGGCGCTCCGGGGATCGCTCGGTGCCGTCATGCTCCACGTTCGCCACGATCTCCTCCTTCCTCCTCTTGCTGCCGGCGCCGCTCCTCCTCCAGGCGCCGCCTTCGGATCGCCTCCAGCTCCAGCGGATGCTCCGCCTCCATCTCCGACTCGGTGAGAGTTCCCGTGATCCAGGCGGTGTTCATCGGGTAGGCGTCCGGATTGAAGATGACGTAGTAGATGTGCCAGACGAGGATGGCGAGGGTCGCCAGCCAGGCCTCGTAAAAGTGGATGGTGCGCGCCACATCCCAGCCGAGCTTGGTGAGGAGGCCGATGAAGGTGTTCTCGAACCACAGGATGAGGCCGGTCGCCGCCATCACCATCGAGCCCCACACCAGGGCCCAGTACTCGCTCTTCTCGACGTAGGAGAAGCGCCCGAAGCGCGGCCGGCTGCGCGCCAGGCCCAGGTTATAGCCCATCATCGCGAAGGCATCGGTGACGTCATTGCGCCGCGGCATCATGTCGCGCAGGAACTCCCGCCCGCGTGTCGTCAGCGCCAGGTAGCCGACGTGGACGGCGGAGGCCAGGAGCAGCACCACCGCCGCGGCGCGGTGCAGGAGACTGCGCAGATCGAAGAGGTGGTCGCTCAGCCGCCGCAACCCCGCCACCCACCAGGCGTCAGGATAGCGCAGCATGAAGCCGGTAAGCACCAGCAGGGTGAAGCTGAGGATCAGAGCGCCGTGCTGCAGCCGCTCCCCCGGGGTCATGCGCAGGTAGAGCGCGTGCGAGGGCGGCTCCTCCGACTCCAGGCCATGACGCAGGCGCAGGCGGTGCCGTGCCTTGCGCGCGAAGTCGAGGGCGTTGTGGAGCAGCATTCCGCCCACGACCACGGCGATCAGGAGGACGTAAAGCGTGGTCACCCAGTAGAGCAGCGGCTCCTTCGCCTGGCTCAGGACGACGTGCACCGCCCCGACGGCGAAGCGCTGGTTGGCCCCCGGATGGCACTTGCCGCAGGTCGCCGTCAGGTTCGCCTTGGCGACGCTCGAGGCCGGGTCGATCGAGGGGAGGATGGCGTGTGCCCCGTGGCACGAGGCGCAGTTCGCCACCTCGACCGAGCCGCCGCGGATCGCCAGGCCGTGATAGCTGTCGGAGAAGCTCTTGAAGCGGTCGGTGGCGATGCCGTACTTCTCCGACAGCCGGATCGAGCTGTGGCAGGGGGAGCAGACCCGCGCCGAGACGTTGGCGGCGGCCACCGGGGAATTCGGGTCCAGGTGCTTCAAGATGTCGTGCTCTCCGTGGCAGTTGGTGCAGACCGGGGCGTCGATGTTCCCCTTCCTCACGGCGGCGGCGTGCACGCTCGAGGCGTACTCTCGCGCGATCGCCTGGTGGCATCCGCCGCAGGTCTCCGGGATCCGTTCCTTGCTGACGCGGGCGGACGGCTCGAACCCCTTCCTCATCTC
>DASTNM010000557.1:0-4770 GCA_035762745.1 Candidatus Polarisedimenticolia bacterium | reverse complement strand
GGTGACCGGCCCGGCCTCAAGCGTGGCGCGCCCGGTCGGCGCCGTCGGCCGGCCGCCGACGGTGAAGCGCGCGCTCAGTTTCCCCGAAGCGCTCAGCGGGCGCCACGCGAGCGCCAGGAGCGGCGCGAGAGGGCAATCGGTCGCCGCCCCGTCGAGCGCGATCGAGCCGCTGTCGCGGAACCTGATCGTGCCGCTCAGACGTATCTCCCCGCCCTCGTCCGGGTGGAAGGTCGCCTCGGCGATGGCGAGGCTTTCCTGGCCGTAGCGCACGCTGGCCTGCAGGGACCCGATCCTGGTGTCGTGAAAGGTCAGGCCCGTCCCTTCGAGGAGCCCGGCGAAAGAGAGCCCGCCGCGGTCGTAGTGCAGGTCGCCGTTCCACTCCCAGCGCCCCCCGAGGGCATGCACCAGTCGCTCGAGAGGGCTTTCGGCGGGCGCATCGACCGAGTAGGCGACGACACGCACCGGCGTTCGGCCTCCCTCGTGGGTCTCCCCCTGCCCTTTCGCTCCGCCCCCGCTCTTCGGCTCGGCCGGCTGCGGCGCCGGTCGCGGCGGCGGTGGCGCGAACAACGGCAGAACCTCCGAGATGTCGCCTGTCGCGCCGCGCAGACGGAGACGTACACCATCTCCCGGCGTCACCGTGCCCGAGAACCCGCCGCGCACCGATCCGGCGCGGATCGTCCCCCCCTCGAGCAGGATGGTGTCGCCGGTGGTCTCGAGGTTCGACGTCACCTCCAGCGGCAGGTCGACACCGCGCGGCGAGACGTAGTGGCCGACGGCGTCGATCAGCCCCGCTCCCCGCAGGCTCTCGATCCCGCGGGCGTCGATACGGTGCCGGCCGCGGTAGTGGATCGTGCCGCGGACCGGTGGACCTCCCCAGCCGGCGTAGGCCAGGACCTGCGCCAGGTCGACGCCGTCGACCGACAGGTCGGTCTCCCCCGTCATCCCCGCCGGCGCGAAGCTGAGGGTCGCCGAGCCGGTCACCTCGCCGCCGAACAGGTGCGCCCGGATCCCCTTGAGCCGCGCCCCGCTGTCGATCTCCAGGTCGCCATCCAGGCTGTCCATCTGCAGGCCCCAGAGATGCAGTGCCACGGCGCGCAGGTCTCCCTGGGCCCGGAGAGCGCCCGGGTGCCACGAGCCGGTGAGGCGCGCCTCGACGTGTCCGGTCGGTGCCGCGGCCGCCGGCAGGAAGCGCTCCAGGTTTTTCAGCTCCATGCCGACCTGGATCTCTCCCTCCACCCCGGCCCCCCCGGCTTCGACCCGTGCATGCCCCGAGAGCGCCATCCCCTTCCCGCGCAGCGACAGCGCTTCGACCTCGAGCCCGGAAGCGTTCAGCGTCCACGAGCCCTCCCCCTGCAGATCCTCCCAATCGCCGGCCGGTCCGGCGCGCAGCGCCCCGCCGGCGAAGAGGATGCGGCCGCCGATCGCCGGACCGCCGTCCCGGGCGCGCGACTCGATTCGAACCCCGGAGAGGCGCACGCTCCAATCGCCTTTGACCTCGATCTCGATCGCGCCGTCGCCGAGCGTCAGGCTCGACCCCGGCGGCACCCGTGTGAGCAGCGAGGAGAGCAGCGTCCCTTCCCGCTCCTTCGCCGCACCGAGTCGCCCGGGCAGCAGCACCGCCGCGAGGTGCGGATCATCGGCCACGACGCTCACCGGACCCTGCCGCAACCCGAGGAGGGTCAGGAGCCCGGCGCGGATCGTGATCGACTTCACCGAGGCGTGCGCCTCGGACCCGCGGCTGCCCTTCCTGTCGGCACGGGCCTGCTCGATATGGATGGTGGGCGGCAGCCAGCCGACCCGCAGCCGCGAGATGGCGACGGGCCCCCCCGTGATCGCCGCGGCGCGCGTCTCGAGGCGGCGGCGGGCCGAGTCGGCCACGACGCGGCTCAGCAGGGTGAGGGCGGCGGCGATGAGGAGGAGTGCGGCGAGGGACCCGAGGACCCAGGCGGCGATGCGGCGGCGCTTCATGCTCGTCTCAGCTCCTGGCCCCCGGGGAGCCGGGGGAGGGTCCGCCCCCTGGGACGCGCAGGACTCGTCCTGGCTGACGGCACTCCGGTATCTTAGGCCAGCAGGGCCGGCTCAGGAGCCGCGGACGCGGACGCCGTGCGCCTTCCAGAGGTGGACGAACGCGACGAGAGCGGCGACGCGACGGCGCACGACCAGGCTGACGAAGATCTCGTACGCCACCCAGCCGAAGTAGATGATCGTCACCGGCTCGTGCAGATGCGGGAAGAGGAACTGCAGGCCCCAGAGCGCGAAGATGCCGGCGGCCTCGACGATGTGGAACGACATGTTCGACAACAGCAGCATTCCGAGCATCGACTGCGCCACGGTCAGGAGAATTTCCCTCAGCTGGAAATCGTTGAAAGGGATGCGGCTCGGGGCGCCGACGCTGAAGCTGTAGACGACCGGGATCATCGCCGCCAGCATCGTCCACTGGTTGATGTTGGCCGAGACCATGTTCATCAACGCCATCGGCGCCTTGTCGCGCTGGCGGGCCCAGTAGATGGCGCTGAGCTTCTCCGGGAACTCGGACAGGAAAGGCGCCACCCATTGGATGAACAGGTACTCGGACACGCCGAAATAGACGGCGAAGCGCAGCATGCTGTGCAGGAACGGCTCGGCGGAGAGGTAGAGGATCGCCCCCCCCGCGGCGAACAGCCCCAGGATGACGGTGACGCGCGGCGCATGCGGCAGGTGCATGATGGAGCGTGGGATCGCCTCGAGGTCCTCCACGTGCTCCATGTCGCGCGGCGGGACCTTTTGCAGCACCCAGAGGTAGAGCAGGTAGATCCCCAGGAGGACGATCGCATCGACGAGCGTCAGCGTCGCCTTGAAGTAGATGACCAGGAAGTAGAGGATCGGCGGGCCGAGGGCGATCACCTCGACGCAGTGCTCGTCATCGAGCTGGATGCGCCGCAACAGGCGTCCTTCGCGCTTCCAGTGTCCGAAGGCGGTGACGGAAAAGATCAGCGGCCAGCCGAGACCCACGAGGAGCCGCAGCGACCCGGTGAAGTTGGCGGTCATGTAAGAGATCTGCTGCGACCAGGCGATCACCGCCTCGACCGCGAACTCCGGGAGCGCCTGCAGCCAGGCGAGAATGGCCAGCGCCATCCCCTGCGAGACCAGGAACTGGGCGCACTCGGCCCCCCAGGCGATCAGGAAAGCCGAGGCCACGACGGCGGGGAACGGCCAGACGTTGCTCCAGAAGCCCCCGAGGGGGATCGGCGCCGACCCCGGCGCGAGAACCGCCAGGACGGCGGCGGAGCGCCGGCGGATCCTGTCGCGCAGCCCCGCGCGGGGCGCCGGTGCGGGATCTCTTGCTTGAACTGTCTCGGGATCGAACGAGACGCGGCGGGGCGAGGGCTCGCTCATGGGGCGCGTATGTTAGCGGCACGCCTCGAATTCTGTCAATCAGCGCTCCGGGTCGGGCGGCTCGACATTCTGGAGGAGGTCGCGCGCCCGATCGAGAGCCTCGTCTCCGGACTCGCCGGACTCCTCCGCGCCGGTCTCCTGCGCCCTCCCGTCCTGAGGCTGGCGCCGCGGCCGCAAGCCGCGGCCATGCATCGGCCTGCCGTCCGGTCCCAGCATCTCGATCATCGACACCAGCACGGTCATGCCTCCCGGCAGGACCCTCGAGGCCTGCCCGAGTCCCTTCCCATAGGTCGTGTCGCCGACCAGCGAGGCGCGCCCGGTCGCCTGCAGCGCCCGTGCCAGGCGCTCGGCGGCGCTGGCGGTCTGACCGTCGACCAGGACAACCATCGGGCCGTCGGTCAAGGCTCCTTCGCCCGTGGTGATCTGCGGCACCCTGCCTTCCGGCCCGAGATCGACGCCGGCCTCCTTCCCCGGCCCCGCGAGAAGCCCGGCGATGGCGTCGGCGGCGCGTCCCGATCCCCCGCCGTTGCCGCGCAGGTCGAGGATAAGCCCCTCCTTGCGCCGCATCTCCGAGAGCGCCCGGCGTACCTCGGCGACGACCTCCGGATCGGTCAGGTTGCTGAGCTTGATGTAGCCGAGGCCCTCCTCGAGGTCCCGCGCCAGCACGGTCCGGTTCTGCGGCAGGTTGTGGCCGAAGCGATCGACCGCCGCCCCCTCTCCCCGGGGGGCGAGATAGACCGCGGCGGTCTCCTCCGGATCCCTGAGGCGCGTGTGCCTGTCGCCGAGCGACGCGAGCATGGCGGCGATCGCCCGGTAGGCCTCCTGCGGGCTCGTCAGTCGGCCGCGGCCGCGTTCCCTCCAGGCCGCCCAGTCCTGGTCGTTGTAGCTGCGGTCACGGTACAGGTCGCGCACGAACGACCAGGCCTCGCGGTAGAGCGCCTCGGGGATCGGCGGCACCTCGCCACGCAGAGCGGCGCGGGCCTCCAGGTGACGGCCGAGCGCAGCCAGGATCACCGGGTACTGCGAGCGGGCAAGCCCGAAGTTGTCGACCGGGTCGGCCCGCAGGGCCGCCGAGTAGGCGGTCGCCGCTCCCTCGAGGTCTCCCCGGTCGGCGAGCGCCGCTCCCAGCAGGCTCAGCGCCGGCGAAGAACCGGGGGCGATCGCCAGCGCCCGGCGCGCGGCCGCCGCGGCCTCCTCGGAGCGGCCGGCGCGCAACAGGGCCAGGGAGCGATCGACGTGGGCCGCGAGGCGCGACGGATCGATCGTCACGGCCTGCTGCAGCTCGGCGAGCGCCGCGCCCTGGTCGTGCGCGATCTCCTGGTACGCCTCGGCCAGGGCGGAGCGGGCCGCCGCCGAGCGTGGGTCGAGGACGGCGGCGCGACGCGCCATCAGGAG
>DASTNM010000556.1:0-4145 GCA_035762745.1 Candidatus Polarisedimenticolia bacterium | reverse complement strand
GTGAGACGGCCTGGGCCTCGCCGAGCGTGCGGCAGGCGGCCTCGCCGTCGCGCGCGTAGTTGATGCCGACGGCGTATCCGTCGCGCGCCAGACGGAGGGCGATGGCGCGGCCGATGCCGCGCGTGCTTCCCGTCACCAGGGCCGTCCCGGTCGCCGTCACGTCGTCTCTCTCGCTGCGGAGGAAGGATCGCGGCGAGCTTACCACGTTCCGCGAAGCTCCGGAAGGGCTTGCCGGGAGGGCCTTTGCGCGGAAGCGATGAGAGAGCGCGCCCGCCCCGCGACCGCCACCAACGAGTCCCGGCAGGCCTCCGGGGAGTCCCCCTCCGTCATCAAGGTGCAGATCGGCTGCCCCGCCCCGATCGCCTCCCCCCGGATCGGCAGATCGCGTGCGCCAAGCTCCGCCAGGAGGGCCGGCTCGATCCCCCGCACCGGAACCTCGGCGTACAGGATTCCTTTGGCGAGAAAGCGCCGGCCGCCCGCAGAGTCCGCCGACGCGCTGGACCGAGTCGCGGCAAGCCGATCCCTGTCGCCCGGCGCGGATTCCGGGAGCGCCGCGACGAGGGGCGGCGCGACTCCCGTGCGCGTGGTCCGCTCCGGAAGGCGCCCCGCGAGCGCCTCGAGGTGCAGGTCGAAGAGACTCACCCGGCCCATCTCTTCCAGGAGCTCCATCGAGGCGGTGTAACGCGGGTTCACCTCGAGCAGGTGAGGCAGCCCGGACGACAGGACGAAGTCGAGGCCATTGAGACCTCTGAGGCCGAAGCGGCGGGTGAGCGCACCCGCCGCCTCCTCGAGGAGGCCGAGGGCGCCCGGAGGGAGAAGATCCTCCGGCGGCCCGGCGATGCTGCCTCCGTAACGGAAACCGCTGCCTCCGAGATCGGCCCAACCGGAGATCTGCTCGCTGACGCCGAGGACGACCGCCGCCTGACCGTCGGCGACGAAGGCGATCGAACCGGGACGGCCGGGCAGGAGCTCTTGAAGGTAATGGCCGCGCGGGCAGGCCTCGCCCGCTCTTGCGGGCTGCACGCCGCCGCCGCCTCCGGAGCGGACCCGCTTCCAGAGGAGGGGCCGCCCCGCTCCGGCCGGCGGCGGTTCCAGCCCTGATCGCCGCCGAGCCGCCTCGCTCACGATCCAGGTCGGCGGGTGCGGGAGGCCGGCGGCGCGCAGGAAGGGGAAGAAGATCGACGGGTCACGCAGGCGACGCACCCCGGTCGGGTCGTTTCCGAGAAGGGCGCCGCGCCGCTCGAGGAGGGCCAGGAGCCCCGGACGGTTCTCCAGGCCGCCGGCGTAGACCAGCGCCTGCCAGTCGAGATCGAGGGCTGCTCGGACGAGGCCTGGAATCGAGCGCGGGCGACGGAGGTCGCGGGCGAGGGAGATCGCCTCGAAGCGCCGGCGCCGGGCCAGATCGAGCAGGTCGGCGTCGCCGAAGTAGTCGAGTGCGATGAGACCGCCCGGATGACGCTCCCGCCACAGGCGGCCGCGGCAGGCGGAGGCGGCGAGCGCCCGGACGCTGACGCCGAGCAGGAGGAGCCGGGCCGGTCGCCCCCGGCGCACGCGCCGGGTCAGGGCGCCGCCAGGATCTCGTCCGCCTTGCGGCGCGCCGCCCGGCTGTCGATCACCGGAGGGCGCTCGGCGGTCAGCAGATCCCTGAGAAGCGCCGCCTCGACGCGCGACTTGAGGGCGCCGATCGCCAGCGGGCCGAGGCCGAACAGCCCGGGGGCGATCTCGCGGCCCTCGTCCTGCGGCTGGAGCCCCTCGAGGCCGGCCGGGGGAACGGCGTTGACGTCGGCCATCACCTTCGGCCCCCGGAGCGTCAGAAGCGACGCCTGCGTCAGGAGGCGGGCGCCGGCCGCGCCGGTCGCCAGCACGACGTCGGCCTCCTGCGCCAGTCGGACCAGGTCCGACTCGGTCGGCGCCGCCCGGGGCTCGACACCCGCCTGGAAGAGCGCGGCGACCTCCCGCGCCGCCGTCGCCGCCGCGTCGGCGCGGCGCGAGGTCAGGGTGACGCGCGCGCCGTCGCGCGCCGCCAGAGCCGCAGCGGTCTTGCCGACCCCGCCGGTTCCCGCCGCCACCAGGACGCGCAGCCGCGCCAGATCACCGAGACCCTTCGCCCGGGCCAGGGCGGCGACGCGCGCCAGGATCGCCGCCGCCGTGGTGTATCCCCCCTTCGGGTCGATCATCAGCCCGAGCAGGAACGGCTCGAACAGGGCGGCGCTCGCCGCCTGCAGCATCCCCTCGGCGGCCGTCAGATCGGAACCGGAGAAGAAGACGGAGGAGCAGCGCACCCCTTTCGGCCCGCGCGAGAACATGATGTCCTGGATCAGCCCGGCGACATGCGACACGTTGACCCCGGCGTACGGGATCACGACGTCGAAGCCGGCGTCGTACGCCATGTTGATGTCGAACGGGCTGACGCGCGGGTCCGAGGAGACCAGGTAGAGAAGGCGCTTGCGCTCCAAGGACGGCCCGCCTCAGGCGAACGGGTGCTTCGCCTTGTCCTTGCGCTCGATCACCTGCTTGACGGACGGCTCCTGGCGCATGGCGCGGGCGATCGCTTCCTTCGTCGCCCGGTAGTTGTAGTCGTAGATCTTCTTGTTGTCCTTGGCGTCCCAGTGGATGAACACACCGACGATGCAGACGAGGTTCTCGGCCTCGGCCTGCGGTATAGTGTTGTCGCCGACGGCGTCGGCGACCGCCTTGGCGACCGCGGCCTGGGCCGGCCCGAACATCTGGACCGCCTGGTTGGCTCCCTTGATCGTCACCTTGTTCATCATCATCGTCGCCGGCTTCGGGATCAGGTTCGGCTCCAGGACGGCGAGCAGCGCCGTGTGGCCCGCGTTCTGGTTCAGGAGCGCGTTGGCGAAGGCGGCGCCGACCGGTCCGTTCTTCGGGCCGATCAGGAGGTCGATGTGCGCCACCTCGTTGCCCTCTCCGACCAGGGATTCACCAATCAGGATGTCTTTCATGCGGCAGCCTCCTTATCAAGGGACATGGGCGCTCGGGGTCCGATCTCCGGTCGCAGGGGCAACGGGCCTTGGAACAGGTTTCACATTGTGAGGCCATGAGTCGATTACT
Source organism: Candidatus Polarisedimenticolia bacterium (assembly GCA_035762745.1). Taxonomy (GTDB): domain Bacteria; phylum Acidobacteriota; class Polarisedimenticolia; order Gp22-AA2; family Gp22-AA2; genus DASTNM01. The sequence goes on along the minus strand of DASTNM010000556.1, from coordinate 1,073 downwards.
TTTAGCACAGCGCCCGAAGTGAGGTCAATCGTGCCGGGGCTTCTGGCCAGCGTGCGCGATCCGGAGGAGGCACGCCTCGCCCTCGCCGTGGGTGCGGACGTTCTCGATGTCAAGGAGCCGGGCGAGGGGGCGCTGGGGGCCTGTCCCCCCGCGACCCTGCGCGCCATCGTCACCCTGCGCGACGCCGGGCGCGGACGCGTGCCGGTCAGCGCGGCGCTCGGCGACGCCCCGGACCTCCCTGGAACGCTGGCGCTCGCCGCCGCCGGCGCCGCCGCCTGCGGCGTCGATCTCCTGAAGGTCGGTCTTCACGGTGTGGCGCGCGAGGCGGAGGCGATCAGGCTCGTGCGCGCCGTGGTCACGGCGGCCCGCGCGGTCGCGCCGGGTGTCCGGGTCGTCGCCGCCGCCTACGCCGACGCCGCCGCGATCGGCGCCCTCCCCCCCGCTCTCCTGCCGGCGGTCGCCGGGCGGGCCGGCGCGCACGGCTGTCTCATCGACACCTTCCGCAAGGACGGTCGCGGTCTCCTGGCCCACCTCACCGCGGCCGATTTGGAGCGTTTCGTCGCCGATTGCCGTCGCAGGGGGTTGTCCTCCGCCCTCGCCGGATCGCTCACGCTCGCCGACGTGCCGCGCCTGCTCGCTCTCTGTCCCGATCTCATCGGGGCCCGCGGGGCCTTGTGCGACGGCGGGCGCTCCGGGAGGCTCGACGCCGCCCGACTGCGCGCCTTCCGCCTGGCGCTCGGCGTCGGGCGACGTCCGGCCCCGCGTCACGCGCCTGGCGTCGCCACTTCACGGCGCGCCGGGGCTCGTCCGCAGCGCTGAAACGCCGGAGGGCGGCGGGATCGTAACCGTCGACGATCCAGATCTCGCCCAGGCGGCGTGCCATCTTCGGGAAGAGAGGATCGACGACGCCGTGTCGCGCCAGCCGCGCGGCGGCCGCCCTGCCGGCGACCCGCCCGGTCGGGCGGGAGACGCTCTTGACCAGGACGAGGCCGCGCGCGCCGAGTCGGTCGGCGAGAAACGCCGCGATCGAGTCGGAGGTGAGCCGGAAGGAACGCTCGAGGCGCGCCTGGCGA
>DASTNM010000555.1:0-4496 GCA_035762745.1 Candidatus Polarisedimenticolia bacterium | reverse complement strand
CGGCCTCGGGGCCGCGACCTATCGCCGGATGTTCGCTTCCCCTGCCGGCTGGACTCCCGAGCGGCTCAGGGACCTGGCGGCGCGCTACCTTCGCCCGGAGGCGTTGATCATCGTCAAGGCCGGGCCGCCCGGGGGCTGAGGCGGCCTCACCGCCCCCGCTCTCGCCGCCGATTTCGCCGCCCCGGAGAATGGAGCGGCGCGCCCCGGACCGGCGCCACGCCCCGCACGAAGGCTCCGCTCCGCCCTCCGCTCTTGCGCAAGAGCCCGATCGGCCCCAGAGTCATGCCGCGATCGACCGCCTTGGCCATGTCGTACAGCGTCAGAAGCGCCGCCGTCACCGCCACCAGCGCCTCCATCTCGACGCCGGTGCTCCAGCGCGTGCGCGCCGTCGCCTCCACCTTCACGGCGCGCGCGGCATCGTCGAAGCGGAGATCGACCGCCACATGGTCGAGAGGGACGGCGTGGCACAGTGGGATCAGCTCCGCGGTTCTCTTGGCGGCGGCGATTCCGGCGACCCGAGCCAGCGCCGGGGCGTCCCCCTTCGCGATCCTGCCGGTGCGCAGCGTCCGATAAGCGACCGCGCTCATGGTGATCGAGCCGGCCGCAACCGCCTCGCGAAGCGTCGTCGGCTTGCCGCTGACGTCGACCATGCGGGCCCGTCCCGCCCCGTCGAGGTGCGTCAGGCGCCTCCCCCGGGCAGGGCCGGCCGGACGCCTCTTCCCGGCGCGGAGCCTCAGGGCGTCCTCCTCGCGAGGATCGCCTCCGCCCGCCTCAGATCCTCGGGGGAGTTGACGTTCAGGAAGATCCCGGCGCCGCCGAACGGGCTCAGATCGGTCTCCTCCAGGATCCGCACTCTCACCCTTTCGAGAAACCCGTGCACCGATCGCCTGCCGGACAGGAGATGCGCCTCGATCGCCGGCAGACAGGCGGGCGTGTAGGCCGCCGCCAGGACCTGAAGCTCGCCGCCGGCGCGCGGCACCACGGCGTCGTAGCGCTGCGCCTCCGCCGCCAGCAGACGCAGCAACTCCGCCGGGAGCAGCGGCAGATCGCACGCCACCACCACGACCCGCTCCGCGCCCTCGAGACGCAGACCGTGGCGCAGCGCGCCCAGCGGACCCGTCACGCCGCCACCCTCGGCCGTATCGTCGATCACCGGCGCGCCGGCCGCCGCATAACCCGGCCGTGGCGGCGCAACGACGAGCGCCTCGCCCCCCGCGGCCCGCACCAGCGCGACCGACCTCTCCAGCAGGGTGGCGCCGCCCAAGGGGAGAAGCGCCTTGTCGCGGCCCATTCTCCGGCTGGTCCCTCCTGCGAAGACGAGGCCCCTCCACACGCCGCCGAGCATATCACCTCTATAATGGACGTCGATGCGCGACACCTCCCGAGACGACCTGAGGTCCGACCCGGACATCCCTTCGGAGATCCGTTACGACCCCGACCTGGCGGTTCACGAGCCGGCCAGGGTCCCCGAGGGGCCGTCCGAGCCGTCGCGCCGGCGTTCTCCGCTCCTGCTCTTCCCTCTCGGTCTCCTGCTGCTGGTCCTCGGGGTCTACCTCCTCTTCGGTCTCATCGCCAACGAGAGACACAGCGCCTCCGACTACCTGGATGAGATCGGAATGGGCGGTGGCCACGCCTGGGAGGCGGCCTTCGAGCTGTCACGGCTTCTGGGATCGGAGACCCCGGCGCGCGACGACACGCGCTTCCTGCCGCGCCTCCTGACGCTCTTCGAGGCGGCGCGCGGCGGTGATCCGCGGGTGCGCCAGTACCTCGCGATCGGGCTGGGCGAGGTGGGCGACCGGCGCGCCGTCGAGGCCCTGCTCGGGGCGGTGGACGATGGCGATCTCCAGACGCGCATCAACGCGACGCTGGCCCTCGGACGGCTGGGCGACGCGCGCGCCGCCCCGGGGATCCTGCCGCTGCTCGACAGCGACGAGCCCGATCTGCGCAAGGCGGCCGCCTACGCGCTCGGCGGCCTCGAGGCCGCGGAGAGCCGCGGGCCGCTCGAGGCGCTGCTCAACGACCCCGTCGAGGACGTCGCCTGGAACGCCGCTCTCGCCCTGGCGCGGCGCGGCGACGCCGCCGGCCTTCCCCTCATCGCCCGGATGCTCGACCGCCGCTACCTCGAAGGGGTGGCGCGGCCCGACGAGGCCGGCCGACCCGTCCCTCTAGGGGAGATGCAGAAGGAGGAGGCGATGATCAACGCCATGCGCTCGCTCGTCGCCCTGCGCGAGCGCAGCCAGGAAGCCACCCTGAAGAGGCTGCGCGGATCGGATCCAAGCCTGCGCGTCCGTCAGGCCGCCCTCGACGCCCTCGCGGATCTCGCCGCCGCGCCGCACTGAGCGATCCTCGGGGCGACGCCTCGCAAAAAGCGGCGAGCCGCTGCCGCGCCGCCCTTGACAGTGCGCGACGATTCGGTGAAGATAGGCGCCCGTTTTGCAGGGACGATCCGATCCCCCGGCTTCACGGTGGTTCTGCTGCCGGCTGGAGCCTCCAAGGTTGTGATTTTTTTCACGTACAGGGCCGCGCGATGACCGACGAGGGCAAAGTGACACCGCTGGGCGTGCCGCAGGCCGGCGCCGCGGCGGCCCTCCCGGCGAGCGCTGCGGTGAAGGCACCCGCCGCGGCGAAGGGGGCGACCGGCGCGGCGGCTCCCGCCGCGGAGATGAGCCGGCGCGGCTTCCTCTCGACCCTGGGCATCGCGTGGACGACGTTCGCCGCGGCCTGCGGCGCCGGGGCGATCGCCACGTCCCGCTTCATGTTCCCCAACGTCCTGTTCGAGCCGCCCCAGACCTTCAAGGCCGGCTTCCCCGCCGAGTTCCTGCCGGACACCGTCGACAACCGCTTCAAGGAGGCCTTCGGCGTCTTCATCGTGCGCGAGCAGGAGGGGATCTATGCCCTCAAGGCGGTCTGCACCCACCTCGGATGCACGCCCAACTGGCTGGAGGCGGAGAACAAGTTCAAGTGCCCGTGCCACGGCAGCGGCTTCTACCGCAGCGGGATCAACTACGAGGGGCCCGCGCCCCGCCCGCTGGAGCGCTACCGCATCGTCCTGACCGACGACGGGCAGATCCTGATCGACAAGACCAAATCGTTCGCCTACGAAAAGGGCGAATGGGGGAGTCCGGAGGCCGAGCTGAAGGTGTGACGGCCGCCGGACCCGGGCCACCGCGACGAGGGGAGCGATGCTGAAAAAGCTCTGGGAGTACACGCGCAACACACAGGTCTGGAACTCGATCTTCCGGCACGGCCCGCCGGACAACGCGCGCAATCGCGGCCTCGCCGTCCTCACCAACGTCTTCCTCCACCTGCACCCCGTCAAGGTGCGCCGGAGCGGCATCCGCCTGCGATTCACCTGGTGCATGGGCGGCATCACCTTCTTCCTGTTCCTGGTGGAGGTGGCGACCGGGCTGCTGCTGATGTTCTACTACCACCCGACCGTCGAGTACGCCTACGTCGACATCGTCGACCTCCGCGAGCAGGTGCCGCTCGGAGTGATGCGCGAGCTGCACCGCTGGGGGGCGCACGCCATGGTCGTCACGGTGTGGCTGCACATGCTCCGGGTCTTCATGACCGGGTCGTACAAGCCGCCCCGCGAGTTCAACTGGAACGTCGGCGTTCTGCTCCTGGTCCTGACGCTGCTTCTGTCGTTCACCGGCTACCTGCTCCCCTGGGACCAGCTCGCCATGTGGGCGGTCACCGTCGGCTCGAACATGGCGCGCGCCACGCCGCTCGTGGGCCACGAGGGGCCGGGGGCCAGCCTGCTGAAGCTGGGGGACATCTCCCTGGTGCACGCCGGGAACGACGCGCGCTTCGCCCTTTTGGCCGGACGCTTCGTCGGCGCCGGAGCGCTCCTGCGCTTCTACGTCCTCCACTGCGTCGGGATCCCGGTCGTGGCCACCATCCTGATGGCCGTGCATTTCTGGCGCGTCCGCAAGGACGGCGGCATCTCGGGCCCGGTGTAGGGGGCGGCCGCCGATGGGTCTCGTCGAGACGCTGAAAGAAGCGGTCAACTGGCTTTCCGAGCCCTCCCGCTTCTTCGTCATCACGGTGATCGTCTTCTTCGCCGCGGTTCTGCCGGGGGAGCTGGGCCCCGCCTGGCTGCGCCGCGTCACGCGTCCTCTGGCGGCCCTCTATCGGCCGCGGATCGCTTCGCTGGTCTTCGGTCTTCTCGGCCTCCTCTTCGTGCTCTCCTGCTTCGACCACAACTTCGCGCTCATCGTTCTCAAGCCGGACAACGTGCCGATCGCGGGCATGATCTTCCTCGTCGCCTTCTTCGTCTGGTTCTCGCTGCAGCAGGCGCGCGAGAACGACCGCTTCATGGAGACGGGGCAGCCGATCATCGAGAAGCGCGAGTCGGGCGACGGCAAGATCATGGTGTGGCCCGACCTGGTCTACATCGAGTTCATCTGCCTGATCCTCTGGACCATCTTCCTGATCGTCTGGTCGATCTACCTCAAGGCCCCGATCGAGGAGCCGGCCAACCCGGCCAAGACCCC
>DASTNM010000554.1:0-3334 GCA_035762745.1 Candidatus Polarisedimenticolia bacterium | reverse complement strand
GCGCTCTGGCCGCGGCGACGGTGAGCGGCATCGAGGGGTTGATGAGCTTCGCGCCGCTGCCGCTCAGCCGCCGCTGTCTCTTCCTGGCCGGCCCTCCCGGCGCCGGCAAGACGACCACGGCGGCCAAGCTGGCAGGACATCTGGTGCTCTCGTCGAGGCGGCCGGTGATCCTGGCCGCCGCCGACATGGAGCGCGCAGGGGCGCTGGAGCAGGCGAGCCTCCTGGCCCTCGAGGTCGGCGCGACGCTGCGCTCTGTAAAGCGCCCGGAGGACCTCGACGGCGCCTTCCTGGCCGCGGGGGAGCAGGGTGCCGTGCTGGTCGACACCCCGGGGATCGGCGAGGGGGATCCGGATCGGCTCGAGCGCCTGCGCCTTCTGTGCGCCCGGGCGCCCGGCTCGGCGCTGGCGCTTCTCCTTCCGGCGGGCCTGCACTCCGAGGACGCGGCGCGCGTCGTGCGCCGCTTCGCTCTGCTGCGCCCGACCTGCGCCGCCTTCACCAAGGTCGACGACGCCCTGCGGCCGGGGGATCTGGTGACGGCGCTGGCCGGGACGCGACTGCCCCTGGCTTTCATGACCAACGGCCAGCGGGTGCCGCGCGACTTCGAGCCGGCCTCGCCCCTCCGCCTGGCGGCGCTTCTCCTGGCGGCGGGGCGCCGCCCGGAGCGGCCGGCGGAGGCGGCGCGATGAAACCGATCGCGACGCCGTTGACCCTGGCTGCCGACGCGCTGGCGGTGACCGGCAGCAAGGGGGGCGTGGGAAAGAGCAACCTGGCGATCAATCTGGCGATCGCACTGGCGCGCTGGGGCCGCCGCGTCCTCCTGGTCGACGGGGACCTCGGGCTCGCCAGCCTCGACATCCTGCTGGGGCTGGTCCCGGAGAGGACGGTGGAGCACCTGGTGCGCGGCGAGGCGACGATCGACGAGCTCCTGGTCGAGGGGCCGGCCGGAGTTCGCGTGCTGCCGGCCGCCTCGGGACTCCCGGACCTGGCGCGGCTCGACGAGCCGGCCCGCCGCCGCCTGCTCGAGGCGCTGGCGCGGCAGAGACCGCGCGCCGATCACGTCCTGGTCGACACCGGCGCGGGGCTCAACGAGGCGAGCCTGAGCCTGCAGCTGGCCGCCGCACGCGTGATCGTCGTGACCACCCCCGAGCCGCCGTCGCTGGTCGACGCCTACGCCACGCTCAAGGTGCTCTGGTCCGCCGACCCCGGCAAGGAGGCCGACCTGGTCGTGAACTCCGTCTCCGACGAGAGCGAGGCACTCGAGGCCTACCGGCAGATCGCGCGCGCCGCGGGGCACTTTCTGGGGCGTGAGCCGGGCTACCTGGGCGCCGTGCGCAGCGACCCGCACGTGCGCGAGGCGGTGCGGCGGCAGAGAGCGGTGGCCGATCTCTTCCCCGACAGCCGCGCCGCGCGCTCCTACGAGGAGATCGCCCTGCGGGTCGCGGCGCGGCAGAGCGGCACCGCTCCGGGCGACGGCTACTGGCGGCGTCTGCTCGGAAGCTCGTTCTCGGAGGTGCCGCAGTGAAGGGCTTCCCGTCGCCGCTTCCCTGGAGCGAAGAGGTGCGCGCCGGCGACCCGGAGCGCCGCCAGCACTTCCTGGAGTCGCACGTCGGGCTGGTGCGCTACCTGGCGCTGAGGCTGGCGACCCGCCTGCCGGCCAGCGTCGAGGTGGGGGACCTGGTGCACGACGGGATCGTCGGTCTGCTCGACGCGGTGGAGAAGTTCGATCCGGCGCGCGGCGTGGGCTTCCGGACCTACGCTGCGGCGCGCGTACGCGGCGCCATCCTGGACGGGCTTCGCAAGCGCGACTGGCGGCCGCGCGCCGTGCGCCGTGGACAGCGCGAGCTGGAGGAGACCCTCGGCCGGCTGGCGGCGGAGCAGGGGCGGCCGGCGACCGAGGAGGAGATCGCCCGGGCGCTGGGGCTCGATCTGCACGCCTACCGCGCCTGGCTGCAGGACCTGAACGGCGGGCCGCTCCTGTCGCTCGAGGACCTGCCGCCGGGCGAGGACCCGGCGGAGACCGCGGACAGCCTGCTCCCCTCGCGCGGCCTGGAGCGCCACGAGATGGTGGAGGCGCTGGCGCAGGCGGTCCACGCCCTGCCGGAGCGCGAGAGACGGGTCATGGAGCTCTACTACTACGAGGAGCTGAACATGAAGGAGGTCGGCGAGGTCCTGGGGGTCACCGAATCGCGCGTCTGCCAGTTGCACGCCCAGGCGGCGGCCCGGCTGCGCGTCATGCTGCAGGCCCGCCTGCATCCCCTGTCGGGCGAGCCTGGAGAGGTCGCGGCGGAATCGGTCGCCGCGAGGGAGAGACGATGAGCCAGGCGGCACGACCCGTGGTGCGGCCGGAGGAGGTCTCGAGCGTGCTCAAGGGGGGTGCCAAGGCGCCGGCCGCGGCGGGTCCAACCCCCTACTCGCTGCGCGAGCCGCTGGCGATCCCGCCCGACGCGGAGCCTCTGGCGCGCCGGCAGATGGAGGCGCTGGCGGCGGTGACGCAGGAGGCTCTTCTGAAGGACCTCGGCGAGGGGGCGACGGTGGAGCTGGAGGGGTTCCGCCAGCAGCGCGCCGGTGCCGTCCTGGCGGCCCTGCCGGCCCCCGCGTGGGTGCTGCCGTTCTCCGGCGGTCCCGGTGGCGGGATGGCGCTGGCGCTGCACCCGGGGGTCGGCTTGGCGCTCGTGGAGCTGGCGATGGGAGGGGCGGGCGAGGTGGGCGAGACGGCGCGCCCGCCGACGAGCCTGGAGTCGCGGGTCATGGGACGCCTCGTGCGATCTCTCGCCCCGCCGCTCGGGCGGGCCCTCGGGGCGACGCTCGAGCCGGTCGCGGTCACCTCAGGCGAGCTTCCGGAGTCGGTCGCCGCCGCCGGCGAGACGCTCGGCGTCGGGTTGCTGAAGATCACGATGGCGAAGGGATCCGGTGCGGCGCTCCTGCTCGCCTCGGCGGGGCTGCTGCCCCCCAAGGCCAGGCCGCTTGCGGCGGCGTCGACGGCAAAGCCGGGGCGGGTCGGCCCGCTCGCCGCGCGGCTCGACCAGGTGCGTCTGGAAGCGAGGCCCGTTCTCGAGGCGGGGCGGGTCAGCCTGTCCGATATCGCCGCCCTGAAGCCGGGTGCGGTGCTGCGCCTCGAGCAGCCGGAGGACGCGCTCTTGGACCTGAGAGTGGAAGGGCAGAGGATCTTCTCCGGCCGGATCGTCCGCCAGGCGGGCGGCACGGCCTTTTCCGTGACCTGGCGGCGGGGGCGTTCGGGCCCCGGCCGCGGGGAGTGAGGGGGCGATGAACGGCTCGGTGTCGGGAAGCGGCTTCATGGATCTCGAGGTGCCGATGGAAGTCTGGCTGGCCGCCG
>DASTNM010000553.1:0-9667 GCA_035762745.1 Candidatus Polarisedimenticolia bacterium | reverse complement strand
TCACCTGGCAGGCGGTTGACCCGAACGATGATGACCTTGTCTACGATGTCTACTACAGGGCCGTCGACGAGACGACCTGGAAGCCGGTCCGCAGGGGGATCGACGAGGACTTCGTCACGCTCGACGGCGCCGCCCTGCCGGACGGGACCTACCAGTTCCGCATCGTCGCCAGCGATGCCCCGTCCAACCCTGCCGGGCAGGCGCTGAGCGCCGAGAAGATCTCCGAGAGGTTCGACGTCGACAACACGCCACCGCGCGTGGAGGGAATTCGGGCGCAGACCCAGGTGCCGTCGCTGCGCCTCGCCTTCACCGTCTCCGACACCTTCAGCCTCGTGCGCGAGGTATCGTACTCGATCGATGCGGGGGACTGGGTCCTGGCCCGCCCGGTCGATGGCCTGAACGACTCGACGAGCGAGACGTACGATCTGACGTTGCCCTCTCCGCCCGCCGGGGAGCACAGCGTCGTCATCCGCGCGACCGACGCGGCCGGAAACGTCGGAGCCGGCAAGGTGGTCGTCCAGGTCCCCGGGCGCCCGTAGATTCACGGCCGACGGCCGGGACGCTCTCCTAGTCGCGACGGAACCAGTTCAGGAAGCGGGTGGCCCATGACTCGGTCGGGGCCGACTGGTGCTCGCAGATCTCCGTCGGTTCGGTGCCGGCGATGAAGATCTCGCGGGCTGTCTCAGGGCAGCGCGAGCCGGCGAGCTGTCCCGTGGTCGGGTCGATCTCCTCCTCCACGAAACCCTCCGGTGCCTCCCAGCGGCGCCCATCGTCGAGACCGGCGCGCTTCGCCACCTCGGCCCAGATCGGCAACGCCAGCGCCGAGCCCCCCAGGCGTAGCGGCCGGTTGTTGTCGAAACCGACCCAGGTCAGGGCGAGGTAGTCCGGGCTGAAGCCGACAAACCAGGCGTCCCGACCGTCGTCGGTGGTCCCCGTCTTGCCCGCGAACTCTCCCTCGATGCCGTAGGCCTGAAGACCGGCGCCGGTGCCGTAGCGCACCACGTCGCGCATCAGGTCGAGCGTCAGGTAGGCGGCCTGCGGTGTGACGACCGTGTCGCGCTTCACCCCCGGCGCGTCGAGAGGGCGGCCGCTGTCGTCGACCATGGCGGTGATGGCGCGCGGCGCGGCCCGCGTTCCGAGGGTCGCGATCGTCGTAAAGGCCGAGGCCATCTCGAGAGGGGTCACCTCGAAGGTGCCGAGAGCGATGGAGGGGACAGGCTGCAGCGGGCTCCCGATGCCGCAGCGGCGGGCGGTGCGTATCACCTCGTCCAGCCCGATCATCCCGGCGGCGCGGATCGTCGGCACGTTGAGGGATTGGGCCAGGGCCTGCCGCGCGCTGACCGGGCCCCGGTACTCCTCATCGAAGTTGCGCGGTGACCAGGGCTGCCCGGCCACCTCCATCTCGAGCGGTGAATCATCCAGCACGGTGGCGGCGGTGAAGCTGGAGTCGCGCGCCTCCTGCGCGCGGCGGAAGCCGGCCAGATAGACGAAGGGTTTGAAAAGCGATCCCGGCTGCCGGTGCGCCTGCGCCACCCGGTTGAACTGACTCTGGGCGTAATCCCTGCCCCCGACCATCGCCAGGATCGATCCGTCCGCCGGCCGCAGCGCCACCAGCGCCCCCTGGATCGCCCCTCCCGGCATCGGGCGCAGCTGCCTGTAGCCCGTCTCGAAGCCCCGCAGGCTTCGTTCGAGGGTCGTCTCGGCGCGCGCCTGCAGGAGCGGATCGAGCGTCGTGAAGACGCGGAGACCCGTATGCGACGCCGGATCGCGCAGGCCGAGATCCTGCATCTGTTGCGCCACGTAATCGATGAAGTAAGGGGCCCGGCGCGGATCATGCGACGGCTCGGGGCGCAGCCGGAGCGGCGCCGCGCAGGCCGCGCGATAATCCGTCTCGTTGATGAACCCCTCGTCCCACATCAGCTTCAGCGCCAGGTTCCGCCGCTCGCGCGCGGCCGCCGCGTGACGGTACGGATGGTAGCGACCGGGCGACTGGATGAGGCCGGCGAGCAGGGCGGCGTCGGGGAGGTCGAGATAGCGGGGGTCCTGCCCGAAATAGTGCCGGGAGGCGGCGCCGACGCCGACGATCGAGATCGGCCCGCGCTGCGCCAGGTAGATCTGGTTGAGGTAGCGCTCGAGGATCTGCTTCTTGCCGTGCAGCGCCTCGAGGCTCAGGGCCGCCAGGGTCTCCCAGACCTTGCGCGTCAGCGTCCGCTCGCCGTTGTTCGGGTAGAGATTCTTGGCAAGCTGCTGGGTGATGGTGCTGCCGCCCTGGACCACCTCGCCGTTGCGGACATTCGCGAACAGGGCACGCAGCACCGCGCGCGGGTCGATGCCCGGGTGACTGTAGAAGCGCCGGTCCTCGACCGCCACGACCGCGTCGAGCAGGGAGCGAGGCAGGTCGGCGATGTCGACCGGCAGGCGCTCCTCGTGGACGTCTCCGGAGAGGGTGCCGAGCTCCTCGGGCTCGAGCCGCGCCGACTCCAGCGTCTCCCCGGTCGTGAGGTTCTCGATCCGGCCCACTCGTCCGAACCCGACCTTGACGCGGGTCGGCGTCGCCGCGGCGGGACCCTCGGGGTATTCGAAACCATTGAGATAGATCTCGAAGGCGCGAAAGCGAAGGGAGAACTCGCCGGGTGTCCGGGGGTGCCCCTCGACCTTCCGGTAGCCGAGGCGGATCAGCCGCTCCGCCAGGTCGTCGCGGGAGAGCGTCATTCCGTCTGTGAGCGGATAAGAGGAGGAGAAGAGTCGCGCCGGGGCGGCGACCTCCAGGTGGGCGAAGCGCCAGTTGGCGTCGATGAAGGCGACGCTCAGGACACCTGCCAGCGCCACGGAGGCGCCGACGGCCAGCCGCAGCAGCAGCCGGAGCACCGGGTGGAAGCGAGAACGGACGGGACGTCCGACGGCGCCGTCTCGACTGGAGGGCATCGATCTCCTGCCGCCGACTCCTGCGGCGTGCGCGTGTTCGGAGAGATCCTAGAGTATCACGGTCACGCGCCGAAGGCCCGCCGTGGGACCGGGCCCGGGAAGGCCGGCGCTCACGCTTCCTCGTCCTCGGCCTTCTGGGTGAAGGCATCCTCGTACGAGGCGTTGAAGATCGACGAGAGGTCCCCCTCGAGAATGTCGCTCGGCATCGAGGCGCGATCGACGATCACCTTGTTGCGGGAAACCTGTTTGGCGCGATAAAGGGCGTTGTCGGCCGCCTTGAGCAGGTCGGCGTCGCTGCGCAGCTCGCGGTTGGCGGGAATGGAGGAGATGCCGGCGCTGACCGTGATCCGGACCAGGAATTCCTTGTACTTGTAGATGCGCTCCTCGGCGGCCTTGCGGACCCGCTCGGCCACGATGGCGGCGCGGATGCCGTCGGTGCTCGGAAGGATGATCAAGAACTCCTCCCCCCCGAAGCGTCCGACGATGTCGATCTCCCTCGCGTTCTCGGTCACGAGCCTCCCGAACTCCCGCAGGACCTGATCACCGCAGTCGTGCCCGTACTTGTCGTTGATCTGCTTGAAGTGGTCGAGGTCGAGCATCATCACCGACAGGGGGTTGCCGTAGCGCTGCGCCCGCTTGAACTCCTCCGCCAGCCGGCGCCTCAGATAGCGATCGTTCAGGAGGTTGGTGCGGTCGTCGGTCACCGAGAGACGCGTCAGCTTCTCGTTCGCCTCCTTGAGCTGACGATTGGTGCGCTCCAGCGAGGCGTAGAGGTAGCGTTTCTTGAGCGAGGCGCGGAGAATGGCGTCCAGCTCGTCGAAGTGGAACGGCTTGACGATGAAGTCGTCGGCGCCTCCACGCAGACACTCCACCTTGCTCTTGACGTCCCGTTTGACGGTCATGATGACCAGCGGAATGGTCGAGAGGGCCCGGTCCTTCTTCGCGGTGCGCAGGACTTCGAGGCCGTCGGGCGGCGGGATCATCAGATCGAGCAGAACGAGATCGGGCCGGTCGTTCCCCATCCGCTCCAGGGCCTCCTTGCCGCTCGAGGCGCCCAGGACCTCGTACCCTTCCATCGCCAGCCACTTGCGGAGCAGATCGACGCTGTCCCGGTCGTCGTCGACGATCAGGATGCGGAATCGCCGCGTGGGCGGCGCCGGCAACTTCGGCGGTCCGGCTTGAACGACCTGATCCATGGCTGCCCCGGGGGTGTGGAGGCCTCCCCCTGTCCTTGGTGGCTGCGTATTCTATACCACCGCGGACACGAGGCTGCAACGCATAATGCAGGACTGATAAGGGTTTCCGGGGATCCGGACGTCAGGAGGCTGGCGCGCCGTCAAGGTTTGGGCGTGTCACCCGGCGCGACGGAAGCTCCCCATGACTCGAAGTAAGCGGCATTGTCCCGGTAGGACTGAAAGACCGCCTGGTTGTCGATCTGGGTGACGTTGAAGGCCGGCAGGCTCGGCACCCAGTCGGGTTTCGGGATATCCGGAAGCAGCGGGACCAGGGCGCGGTCGTTCTGCGCCAGCTGGTAGGCGGCCTCGGTCTCAAAAAAATAGGCGAACAGCCCCTTCGCCTGGGCCGGGTGGGGCGCGCCGCGCAGGAGCACCGCGACCTGGGGCGGGACGATCGCTCCCAGCGCCATGCGGTCCGGGAAGAAAATGTGGATCGGTTGGGCCTCGCGTTTGGCGGCGATCGCCGCGTCCAGGTCGACGAAGCCCCAGAGCGCCTCCCCGGAGGCGACCAGCCGGATCACCTCGGCATCGTCCGCGACGACGCGCGCGCCGTTGGCTCGGACCTTGTCGAAGAAAGCGCGCGCCGGCCCGGCGCCCCAGCGCGTGAAGAGCGCCGCGGCGTGAAAGGCGGCGGTGCCCCGGGCGATGCGGGCCATGGCGACCTTGCCGCTCCACCGGGCGCCCTCCAGATCCTCGATCGACTGCGGAGCCTCGTCGTGGCTCAGACGCTCGCTGTTGTAGATGATCACGCGCGGATCGGCGGCGAATCCGATCCAGTGGAATCGCGGGTCGCGATACTGGCCCGGGATCGGGCGCGCACCTGCGGGGCGAAACGGAACCGTCAGCCCGGCCTCCGCCAGCGCCATCGCCGTCAGAGGCGAGACGGCCCAGACCAGGTCGGCACGCCCGGCGGCGACGTCGCTCTTGACGCGCCCGACGACGTCATCACGCCGCGGGTCGAGGTAGGTCGCCTGTGCCGTGATGCCGGTCTGCGATTCGAACAGCTTCAGGAGCGGGCCGGCGATGCTCTTCGGCGCCTCGACGTCGACGACCACCGTGCCGCTGCCGGGTACGGCGACCCGCTCCTCGGGCGGGAGGGGTAGGCCCGGTGGGGAACATCCCCAGAGGCAAAGACCGAGAATCACGCCCGGCAAACTCACGCGCTTCAATCTGACTCCGCCGACCATGCGCCTCATCCCCATCTTCCGGCCACAGGCATCGACTCTAACAGCCCGCGGCGCGACAGTATAAGCCTCGCCGGGCCACGGGGGCTGGCGCCCGCCCCGAGCGCGCCTCATATTGGGCCGGGATGCGCGCCATCCGGGGAATCCTCGCGGCGTTCCTCCTTCTGGGGCCGGGCCTGTCGAATCTGTGGTCCGGGCCGACGGGTGCCGCGCAGCCCGACGGGAATGGCGCGGCGGTTTTCGAGGTCTCCCCGAAAGATCGGAGCGCGGCGGAGGGGGAGGCGCAGCGTGGCCTCGGAAAGGCGCGCCATGGCAGGACGCGCGCCGCCCTCGACCACTATCTCCGCGCCCTGAAGCTGGACCCGTACAACCAGGCGGCGCGGGACGGTCTCGTGGCGCTGATCGGCCCGCTTGGCGCGGTGACGGGTGGTCTCGACGCGACAGCCCACCCCGCCCCGGGCGGCGTGGCCGGTGCCGGGAGCGAGCGCCCCGACGAGGCGGTCAGGTTTCCTGAAACGGTGCCCCGGAGCGGGGCGGCGCCGGAGGAGGCCGATGCGGCCGGATCATTCCTCGGCACGATTCCCGGCGCGGCGAGCGGCCCGATCCGGACTACGGGGCCGCACTTCCGGCAGGCGGAGCCGTTCCTCCTTCAGGTGGAAAGCGCCTCGCGACGGCATGGAGTCGACCCCCGGCTGATCCTGGCGGTGATCAAAGTCGAGTCGGATTTCAACCCGCACGCCCGCTCCAGCAGCGGGGCGCGGGGCCTGATGCAGCTGATCCCGGAGACCGCCCGTCGATTCGGGGCGCGATCGATCCTGGATCCGGCGCAGAACGTCGATGCGGGCACGGCCTACCTGAGGTACCTGCTGGACCTCTTTCGAGGCGACGTCGACCGGGCCCTCGCCGGCTACAACTCCGGAGAGATGACCGTCGTGAAGTACCGGGGAGTGCCGCCGCTGCCCGGCGTTCAGCGCTTCGTCCGCGACGTCAAGGGGTACTACCGCCAGTTCTGAGTTAGAATGCCGGGCCATGAGCGCAGCGAATCCCCTCAAGCGCGCGCCGGGCGACCGGCGGCGATTTCGGGCGATCGAGTCCGGCGGGCTTCGGTCTGATCAGGAGGCCGACGCCCGGCCGTCATCGACCGTCGGTCCGCGCTGCAGCTACCGGTCCCCGGATGCCGACTTCTACTGCTGGAAGTACGGGGTCTGGTACAACCTGATGGATTGCTGTTACCGGCACGCGCGACAGACCTACGCCGGGTGCGCCGGTTGCGGCCAGGGAGAGGGGAACCTCAGGCAAAACCGGGCGCGCTACCAGTCGATTCGCCGCTTCGGCGATCCGCCTCCCTCCCGCTGACGCGGAGGCCGGCCACGCGGCGCGGCCCAACGCCCCGCCGTTCGAGATCATTCGGAGGTTGGCGCTGGACTTGATCCTGGCCGACGCAGAGGTGATCGACGGGACCGGCAGGCCCTCGTTCCGAGCCGACGTCGGGATCGAAGGGGATCGCATCACGGCGATCGCTCCGCGACTCGATCGTCCGTCCGCGGCCCGGGTCGAGGCGCCCGGTCGCCTGGTCGCTCCCGGCTTCATCGACCTGCACTCGCACTCCGACCTCTGCTTCACCCTGCCGCCACGACGCCAGGCGGAGCTCCTGGAGGGCCGCGTGCGGCAGGGAATCACCACCGAGCTGTTGGGTAACTGCGGCATCGGATGCGCCCCCGTCTCGGACGCAACCCGCTCCGAGGTGGCGCGCATCTGCGGTTTCATCGCGCCGGACGGCGCACCCTGGTCCTGGACGTCGATCGCCTCTTACCTCGACCTGCTGGAATCCCAGGGGGTCGTCCTGAACGTCGCAACCCTGGTGGCGCATGGCCCGGCCCGCGTCGCGGCGATGGGCGCGGGCGCCGCCCGCCCGTCCGCCGAGGAGCAGAAGCGACTGGATCGGCTGGTGGGCGAGGCGATCGCGGAGGGGGCCTACGGAGTCTCCTTCGGCCTCATCTACCCGCCAGGACAGTTCGCAGACACCGACGAGCTCGTCTCGGTGGCCCGGGCGGCGGCCGCGGCCGGCGGCTTCGCGGCCTTCCATCAGCGCGGCAGCAGCCGTGAGACTCTCGAGCCGGCGGTGCGCGAGCTGGTGGAGGTGGGGCGGCGCTCGGGGATCGCGGTGCACCACTCGCACGAGGAGACGGTGGGGCCGCGCGCCTGGCCGGGCTCGACCGAGGTGCTGCGGATCGAAGCGGAGGCGGGAGGCGCCGGGATCGAGATCAGCGGTGACGTCATCCCGTACACCGCCGTCTGCACCACGATGCTGGCGCTGTACCCGCCCTGGTCGCTCGACGGCGGCGTGGCCGCCTTTCTCGACCGGCTGCGCGACCCGCGACAGAGGGCGCGCATGAAGGAGGAGGTCGCCTCGGCTTCGCCGGTCTGGCCTCCCTGGGAAGGGCCGGGGCGCTGGACGATGAACATCTCCCGCGAGTGTGGCTGGGAGCGGATCCACCTGGCGCACGTCGACGGCGAGCGCCACAAGGGGCTCGAGCACCTGACGATCGCCGAGATCGGCCGGCGCGCCGGCCGGGATCCGTTCGACGCGCTCTCCGACCTCATGCTGGAGGAGCAGGGAGTCGCGACGCAGCTCATCTTCGGGATCTCGGGCGACCGGTCGGAGGACGCCCCCCTGCTTCCCTTCATACGAGATTCGCGACTGGCGATCGTGACCGATGCCTGGGAGATCGGCAAGGGGTTCCCGCACCCGGGGGCTTACGGCGCCTTCCCGCGCCTCCTGGGCACCTACGTCCGGGAGCGCCGGGTGCTGACGATGGAGGAGGCGATCCGCAAGCTGACCTCGCTTCCGGCCGCCCGGCTCGGCCTCAGGGACAGGGGCCAGGTGCGGGAGGGATGGAAGGCCGACCTGGTCGTTCTCGACCCGCGCACGGTCGGCGACCGTTCGACCTTCAGGGAGCCGCGGCGCCCCGCGGCCGGTATCGAGGAAGTGCTGATCAACGGCCGGCGTGTCGTAGCCGGCGGCGTGTACCGCCCGCAGGCCGCCGGCCGCGTGCTCCGGAGATGCGCATGAGACGACTCTCGCTGTGGATCGGCCTCGTCCTGGCGGCGGGGTTAGCGGCCAGTCGCGCGGCGGCGCCCCAGCTCCTGGCGCCGGGAGCCGATCTCGACGAGGTCATCCACGCCAACAACCGGGGCGCCGCCTTCATGGAGCAATTCCGCCACGCCCAGGCGCTCGAGGAGTTTTCGAAGGTGACCGCCAAGGCGCCGGGCTGGGCGCCGGGGTTCGTGAACCTCGGCCTGGCTGCGTTCTATGCGCGCGAGAGCGAGCGGGCCGGGATCGCCTTCAGGGAAGCGGTCCGGATCGATCCCGGGCTGGTCCAGGCGCAGTACGGCCTCGGCCTGCTGCTCAAGAATGAAGGGAAGACCGATGAAGCGCTGGCTCCGTTCGAGAAGGCGCGCGCGATCGATCCGGAGGACGCCGACATCCTCTACAACCTCGGCCTCCTGGAGGCGCGCCGCCGGCAGTTCCAAGAGGCGTCCACGCTCCTACGTCGGGCCCGTCAGATCGACCCGAACAGTGTCTCGATCCGTTACCAGCTCGCCCGCGCGCTGCTGCAGGCCGGGCAGAGCGCCGAGGGGCAGAAGGAGATGGCGGCGTACCAGAAGCTCGCCGCCAACCCGCGCTTCGCCGTGCCGACCGGCAATCAGTACGGTGAGGCCGGGCGCTACGCCCTGGTGATCATCGATTACGCCGGTCTGGGAGGGCCACCGCCTCCCGCACGACCGATCGCGGTCCGCTTCAGCGAGGCCACGGACGCCTCCGGGATCCTCTTCACCCACGCTGGACCGGGTGGGGACGCCTGGGCGCCCGCGACGGCGAAGATCGACGGTGCGGGGGGGCGTGCCGCCCGCTTCGGGTCGGGGGTCGCCGTCGGAGACCTCGACGGGGACGGGCTTCCCGACCTGGTGTTCGCGAACGCCGACGCGCAGGGCACGGCCCGACCGGTCATTGCCCGCAACAAGGGACACTGGTCCTTCGAAGAGGTGGGCGAGGCATCGGGTGTGTCCTTCAAGGGAATCGGGATGGGGGCGGCCCTCGGCGATTTCGACAACGACGGGGATCTCGATCTCTACCTGACACGCCTCGGCGGTGGCGCGCTCTTCGAAAACCAGGGGAATGGAACGTTCAAGGAGATCACGGCACGGGCCGGTGCGGTCGTGACCGGCTTCGTCCTGGGGGCGTCGTGGGTCGACCTCGACCATGACGGCGATCTCGACCTGTTCCTCTGCCGCATGCCGGCTCCGGGGAGCAAGGGCCCG
>DASTNM010000552.1:0-2041 GCA_035762745.1 Candidatus Polarisedimenticolia bacterium | reverse complement strand
AAGTCGAAGTCACCGCGCTCCTCGGCCACCTGCGCCAGGAAGACGATCTGAATGAGGAGATCGCCAAGCTCCTCGCAGAGAGCCCGGGGCGTCCCGGAGGCGATCGCCTCCAGCACCTCGTAGGTCTCTTCGACCAGGAAGGTGCGCAGCGTTTCGTAGGTCTGCTCGCGGTCCCACGGGCAGCCCTCGGGCCCTCGCAGGCGACTCATGATCTGACGCAGCCGATCCATCTCCGACATCCATGCTCCTTCCGCGGGGCGCCCATCTTAGCGGAAGCCAGGCGTGTCTTGTCACATGATGTTCGAGATGCTACCATCCGCGCGAATTCTCCCCGCCGCCACGCGGCACCAGTGAGCCGATGACCGACACGAAGGATTCAGAGAAGAAACGCGAGGAGATCCGGGTCGTCGACCGGCGCACCTTCACCCCGGAAGGGGAGAAGCGCGTGCCCGACCTGCCGCCCGAGGACCACTCCTCTCACGCGCCGCTCGGCCCTTCTCCCAGGGAGGCGGCCGTCCGCCCTCGGAAAGCGCCCGACGCAACGACGTCCGCGCCGGCATCGCGCGAGGAGCAGTTCGCGGCCGCCCAGTTCAAGAATCTGATCCTCAATCTGGCACACACGGCGGCCGCCAGCCTGCGCGACGTCGCGAACCACCCGGGCGAGCAGATTGGACTGTATCTGGAGAGCGCGCGTCAGATGATCGACATTCTCGCCTCTCTGCGTCACAAGACTCGCGGCAACCTGAACGCTGAGGAAGCGGGCCTTCTCGATGAGCTGCTCGCCGATCTCCAGATGGAGTGCGTCAACGTGGAAGCCAAGGCCGCGAAGAAGTCGTGACGCCTCCGCCCTCCTTCTCGAAAGGCGCGGACTCCGTCCGATGAGCCGCGGGACCACCTGGATTCTTCCGGCCCTGCTCGCGCTGGCGGCTCTCTGGGCTCCGGTCACGGCCCAGGAGCCGGAGCTGATCGTTCTCGATCCCAACCATCCCCTGATCCAGAACCCCGGAACGGTGTCCCAGGGCGGCGCCTCGACGGCCGAGCCCGAGCTCGTCCCGTTGCCGGCCCAGGGAGTGGACGCACGCGAGGTGCTGGCCGGGCTCTGGTTCCGTTACCGCGCCCTTCTGGAGCGCGGCAGCGCGGAGGAGGCGACGAAGCAGCTCGGCTCGGCCCTGGAGTTCATGGGGAGGGAGGGGATTCGCTCGGCTCCCGAGATCGCCTCCACTCTGCTCACGCTGGCGCAGCGTCACATGGTCCGTGGCGATTATCCCCTGGCCAAGGAGACGTTCGGCATCGCCGCCCGGTTCGAGCCGCGGCTGTCGCCGGCGCACTTCGGGCTGGCGCTGGCGCTCCTGCGTGGCGATCGTGACCTGTCGGGGGCAGCATCCGCTTTGTGGACGGGTCTGCGCCGCCTCCTGGGGGATCCCGAGGCGGCTTACGACGTCGCAGGGAACCTCCTGCTGGTCGGCTACCTCGGCCTCCTCCTCGGGGCGGCCGCCGCTCTCCTTCTGCTTTGCGCCCGCAGCGCTCCCGGCTTCTTCCACGATCTGCACGAGCGCTCCGCCGGCCGTCTTTCGGAGGATGGCGCCCGCCTCGTGGGGTGGTCCCTGCTCGCCCTGCCGCTGATCGTGATGCTCCCCGTGGTCTGGACGCTGTCGATCTGGGGCGCGATCCTGCTCACCTACCTGCGCCGCGCCGAGAGAGTCGTCGCCCTCTCGGCTCTCTTCCTGCTGGCGGCGGGCGGCCCGGTGATTCGTCTGCTGGGGTGGCACTACGGCATGGCCACGAACCCGGAGGCGCGGGCGCTGATCCAGGCGATCGGTGAGCGCCACGACACCCAGCAGGCGGAGGCGCTCACCCGGCTCGCCGTCCGGTACCCGGAGGAGACTATCTTCCCCTTTCTGCTCGGCTCGACCTATCGCGCTGAAGGGCGCCTCGACGAGGCGGCCGCCGCCTATCGTCGCGTCCTGGAGATCGAGCCGCGGGACGTGAGCGCCCTCATCAACCTCGGGAACGTGCACTTCCTGCGCCAGGAGCTTCCGCT
>DASTNM010000551.1:0-4873 GCA_035762745.1 Candidatus Polarisedimenticolia bacterium | reverse complement strand
CGGTCGGGCCCACGAACTCGACACTCCGCAGCGTGAAGGATCCGAGAATCGCGTTCTGCTTCAGGAGCGCCGCCGCCTCCGGAGTCACCCCGGGAATCGAGGCGACTTCCGACAGATCGTTGAACAGACCCTTGTGCTCGGTCCTGTAGCGGACCAGGGCGGCGGAGACGGCCGCCGATACCGTCGTCTTTTCGGGACCCTCCGGCCCCGGCGTGTCTCCAGGCAGGTGGGTGCCGAGCCACTCGGAGATCTCCGTCTCGGAGGCCATGTTGAGGGCGAGGCGGCCGGCCTGCGCCGCGGCGCGCTCCTCCGGGGTGCGCAGTGCCGCGAGGATCCGGCCGCTGATCTGCCCCCCCTCGCCGCCGGCGGCGCCCGGGGTCGCCTGCTGTTCGATCCGGATCAGGACCTCGTTGTCCGCCGCCTCCCCGATCGTCTGGATGTTCACGTCCCCGAGACTGGCGCCGTTGAGCTCCGCGCGCAACTCGTCGACGTGCGGCGTCTGGCGGAACTTCACCTGCACCGCCGTGCCGCCCGCGAAGTCGATGCCGTAATTGAAGCCGCGGACCACCATCGCGCCGATGGCGACCGTCATCGCCAGGGTGGAGAAGACCATGAAGACGTACTTGGTGCCCCACATCAGG
Source organism: Candidatus Polarisedimenticolia bacterium (assembly GCA_035762745.1). Taxonomy (GTDB): domain Bacteria; phylum Acidobacteriota; class Polarisedimenticolia; order Gp22-AA2; family Gp22-AA2; genus DASTNM01. Next base: position 4,232 of record DASTNM010000551.1, on the reverse strand, counting down.
CGCAGGTTCGTGTTCGTGAAGACCTGGAGCATGCGCTCCCTTCAGATGCTGAGGCGCTCGGCCCGCGGATAGACGGCCAGCGCCGTGTCGAAGATGGCCCGGGAGACGAAGACCGCGGTGAACAGGTTGGCCAGGATGCCGACGTTCAGGGTGACCGCGAAGCCCTTCACCGGACCGGAGCCGTAGGCGTAAAGGAAGAAGCCTGCGATGAGAGTCGTCAGGTTGCTGTCGACGATCGTGCTGAGCGCCTTGTCGAAGCCCGCGTGGATCGAGGACTTCACGTTGCGCCCGAGACGCACCTCCTCGCGGATACGCTCGAAGACCAGGACATTGGCGTCGACCGCCATCCCCACGGTCAGGGCGATGCCGGCGATCCCGGGAAGGGTCAGGGTCGATCTCAGGTAGGCCATGGCCGCCAGGAGGATCAGGAGGTTGAGGACCAGGGCCAGGACGGCGTTGATACCCGAGAGGCGATAATAGACGAGCATGAACAGCACGACGATCAGCGAGCCGAGCGCGGAGGCGACGATCCCCTGACGGACCGAGTCGGCCCCCAGGGAGGGGCCGACGGTGCGCTCTTCGAGGATCTCCATGCCGGCCGGCAGCGCCCCGGAGCGCAGTTTGAGGGACAGATCCTCGGCCTGCTCGATCGAGAAGCTTCCCTCGATGATGCCACGGTCGGCGATGACGGCGTTGATCTTCGGCGCCGAGATCACGCGCCGATCGAGGACGATGGCCAGGAGCTGCTCCAGGTTCTGGCGCGTCAGGTCCTGGAAGCGCCGCCCCGCCTCGGCGGTCAGCACGAAGTTGACGGCGGGCCCGCCGAACTTGTCCTGGTCGCGCCGGGCGTTCTTAAGATCGTTGCCGGTGATCGGGGAGGACTTCGTGACCGGCCAGTAGAAATGCGCCGGCCGCCCGTCGGTCGTGGTGGTGTCCTGGGGGAGCACCTCGACGTCGTCGGGCAGGGTCCCTCCGAACATCGGCGCCACGAGCTCCGGCTTGTCGGGCGGGCGGAACTGGCCCGCCGTGACACCCGGCGGCACCTTGACCAGTTTCCACTCCAGGAAGGCGGGTGATCCGATGAGGTCCTTGACCCTCTCCGGGTCCTCGACACCGGGGAGCTGCACCAGGATCCGGTCGTTCTTCGCGCCGACCCCCTGCCTCTGGATGGTCGGCTCGGCCACGCCGAACTTGTCGACGCGCGTGCGGATCGTCTCCAGGGCCTGGCGGACGGCGGAATCGCGAATCGCGGCCTCGTCGGAAGCCCGGAGCGTCAGACGCAGCCGGTTCCCTCCGGGCGACGCGACCTGATACTGCGGGAACTGCGTCTTGAGCAGATCACTCGCCTCTCCCAGGCGTGCCGCCTCGACCCCGGACAGCAGCATGGAATCGGTTCCATCCGCGGCGATCTTTTCCGGCGCCAGCCCCTTCTCACCCAAGGCCGCCCGGATGCGCTCCGTCGAGAGGTCGATCTCCGCCTTGACGGCATCGTCGGTCTTGACGCGCAGCACCATGTGGATGCCGCCCTTGAGGTCGAGACCGAGATGAATGGTCGTCGCCGGCGGGTAGACGACGTAGGCGCAGAGAGCCAGGATTCCAAGGCTCAGGAGCAGACGCCAGCGAACGTCCAAGGCCATCTCCTGCCATCGCGCCGCCGCGGGCGGTTCCCGCCGGCGGGGGCGCCTCTAGGTTTCAGCCGAGGGGGCCGACTCCCCCTCCTGCCGGCTGACGATGGAACTCCTCGTGAAGTCGACTTTCACCTTTTCGGCGAGCCGCAGCTGCACGAGGTTTCGATCGATCTTGACCACGGTGCCTACGAGGCCCATCGAGGTGACCACCCGATCCCCCGTCTTGAGGGTCTCCTGCATCTGCTGCGTCTCCTTGCGACGACGGCGCTCCGGGAGAATCAGCAGGAAATAGAAAATGACCGCCATGACGAGGAGGGGTGGCGCAATCTGCAGCCAGGAGCTTCCCTGGCTCTGCGCCGCGGCTTGGGCCAGATTCATCATTCCCAGTTCCACTCCCCGCCGGTACCGATGCGGCGATCCCGACAGACACAAAAACGAGGGGGAAGAGGTCCTGCGTCCCCCTCGCGGTACCGCAGCCGTCCTGTCGGCCACGGCCTCCACAACGCCCGCCGGTCCGCACCCGACCCCTGGATCTTGTGAGCGGGCCGATAGATTGCCCGAAGCGCACCGGCTTGTCAAGGCAATCCGAGCCGCTTAAACTGAGCTGGTGCGCCTCAACCCCTCGACCGCCGCCAGGCTGAACGGGCAGGGGCCGACCCGGCGGCTTCAAGTTCCCCTCCTTCTCGATGTTCCCGGGCTGGCGCACGCGTTCACGGTCAAAGGCTCTGAGACGGAGGCTGTCCTACGGGAGTCGGCGGGGCCCGGCGTGGAGGTGCGGACTCTCAGGCAGATGCATGGGGCCGGCGTCGTGGTCGCCGGGGCGACGCCGGATGGCGTCATCCCTGGCGCGCCGGCCGCCGCGCAGGAGCCACCCCCGCAGGGAGATGTCCTCGTGACCTCCAGGCAGGGCATCGCCCTGGCGGTTCGGGTCGCCGACTGCGTGCCGATCCTCGCCTGTGATCCTCGGACGCGCGCCCTGGCCGCCGTGCATGCCGGCTGGCGGGGCACGGTGGCCCGGGTGCTGGAGGCGGCGATCGTCGCAATGCGCGATTCCTTCGGAACGCGGCCGGCCGATCTGCGACTGGCCATCGGTCCGGCCATCGGCTCCTGCTGCTTCGAGGTCGGGGACGAGGTGGTCGAACGGCTGCTCGGCGCCGACCCCGGCGCGGGAGAGTGCGTGCTCCCAGGCGCCCGGCAGCGGGTCGACCTGTTGGCGGCGAACCGGCGACAGGCTCTCCAGGCTGGGGTCCGCGCCGAGAACCTCGCGGCCGTCGGGCTCTGCACCGTCTGTCATCCGGATCTCCTCGAGTCGTTCCGTCGCGACCGGACTGCGGCCGGACGGATGGAGGCGCTGATCGCCTGGACGTGCTGAATCGCCCCTATAATGCGGCAGTCTCAATCATCGGAAGGTTCGGGTCGGAGGGCGGGATGCGGAGCGGGACACGAGGTGGGAGATCGCGCGGTGGCGGAGGGGCGCCGGCGGACTTCGCGGCGGCGACCGCGAGAATCGAAGCGCTCTACCGGGCGCACGCCGAGGCGGCCCGCTCATTCTTCGGCCCGGAGGGGATCGCCGTGGTCGAGTCGATCGCCGCCGCATGCATCGCGGCGCTGCGCACGGGCCGGACCCTCTTCTTCTTCGGCAACGGAGGAAGCGCGGCCGACGCCCAGCACCTGGCCGCCGAATTCGTCAACCGTTTCGGCCCCGATCGGCCGGCCCTGCCGGCGCATGCCCTGACGACCGATACCTCCATCCTGACCAGCATCGGCAACGACTACGACTTCTCCAGGATCTTCGCGCGCCAGGTGGAGGCACTGGGGCGGAAGGGGGACGTCGCCATAGGCCTTTCCACCTCCGGGCGCTCCCCCAACGTTCTCGAGGCTCTGCGCACCGCGCGCGCGGCGAGTCTTGTGACGATCGGCTTCACGGGCGGGGAGGGCGGCGGGATGAAGGACCTCTGCCGGCACCTCCTCCTGGTGCCGTCCCGCGACACCCCTCGCATCCAGGAAGTCCACATCCTGGCGGGTCACATCGTCTGTCAGCTGATCGAGGATGCCCTCTTCCCGAGGCCGTAGGGCCGCCTCCGGCCGGCCGGGCGCGTCGGACGCTCACCGCTGCGTTGCCTCGTACCAGGTCTATTTCAGCAGCGCGATCGTTTCGCGGATCTGCTTGGCGTCCGGAGCGTTCGGCTGCAGCCGCAGATATTCCTGGAAGTGCTTCAGGGCGCCGGCGAAATCCTGCGTCCGCATCAGGGAGGTTCCCAGCTCCCGATGGGCGAGCGCGTTGCTCGGATCGATCTCGATCGCCTTGGCATACGCCTGCGCAGCGTCCTTGGTCCGATTCTCGTTCCAGGCTCGGGCACCGATGTTGTAGAACGAGGTCGAGGCGTTCTTCGGGTCGATGGCGATCACCTTCTCGTACATCTCCTGGGCCTTGGCGGTGTTCTTCTGCTTTTCGTAGATCGAGGCCATCGCCATGAACGATTCCGATTTGGAGGGGTCGACCGCCACCGCCTTCTCGAAGGCGGCCAAGGCCTTGGTCTCGTCACCACCCTTCATGTAGGCCTGGCCCATGTTGAAGAAGACAGACGCAGAGTCGGGAGTCAT